>JAYTXP010000148.1:0-1975 GCA_043742885.1 Chitinophagaceae bacterium
CAAAGGGATAGAAGTATCTGATTTTACAATGCTGCTGAATATCAATCCCACCCCCATCAGCAGAAAAAGCATTACGATGGTCATGATCAAAATTTCAAGCATAGTGGCCATTCCATGCATCAGTGTAAAATGAAGGAAAAAATATCCGAAAGTGATCAGCACGATCACGCTCAATAATTGAAAGAATAAACGACTTACTCCTATACCTATCAGAATATTTACCCGATTTACGGGAGAAGCATAGAATCTTTTTAATACCAGCTGTTCACGCAGATTAAAAAAAGTAAAAGCGATACCGAAAAGAGTGGAGAACAAAATAGAAAACCCCAGCTGACCCGGCAGTACAAAATCGATCTGTCTATATTGCCTCACGGTTTCAACTTTAGGGGGCGCAATGGTTACTATTGGTGGTTCATTACCCATTTTTCCTTCCTCTATTTTCAATCGCGAATAATCCAGCATTTGCATGAAACCACCGAAACGATCTCCACTAGCGGTAGTGGAAAATACTTCTACTTTATCATGTGATCTTCCACTGCTGTCTCTGGCGGAACTGATCTTTACGATGCCAACCAGTTTACCCTTGATCAATTCTTTTCGTAAACTATCATCGCTATTATAATGAACGATCTGTATTGATTTATTATGAATAAGACTTTGATACATTAGACTGCTTGTATCAGATTGCTTATCCATGGCAATGCGGTAAATAACTCCGTTTCCATTTCCAAAGGCACCAAAGATCATAACGAAAATGATGGGGAATAATATACTGAATATGATCGCGCTGGGGTTCCCAAAGATCGCTTTGAAACTGGCGCGGATAATGGCCCAAAGGGCCCGGGACTGGCTATAAGATGATGGCATAGAGGAAGGTTGGTGGCAAATGTAAGAGTTAGCAAAAAATAAACTACTGTTGCAGGAAATAAAACAATCGATTTGTTCAAAGCATATCTCCTAACAGGTACAAATATGGGAGACCGGGAAGAAAATCTTCGAAAAGCCAGGGAGCTGATTGCGGAAGAATGCGGTAAACTGGAAAAATTCTCCGCCATTTATGAAACCGCTGCCTGGGGCAAGACTGACCAGCAAGCTTTTCTGAACCAGGCCCTGTTATTAAGAACAGTATTGAGCGCCCCCCGGCTGATGCAGCAGTTACTGAAGATCGAAAAGACCATGGGCCGTGAAAGGGAAGAAAAATATGGTTCCCGCCTTATAGATATAGATATCCTCTTATTTAATGAGGAAGTGCACCAGGATGAACTGCTTCGCCTTCCTCATCCTGAAATGGCTAACAGAAGATTTGCCCTTGTTCCATTGGCAGATATTGCGCCGAATGCCATTCATCCTGTTCTCAAAAAAACGGTTAGCCAGTTACTTGAAAATTGTCCGGATACACTGGGGGTAAAAAAGTATAATTTGTCTTTATGAATCCTTTATTTTGCCGGCCTTGAAATACCAGTTCATCACCATAGAAGGAAATATCGGTGCGGGCAAGACCACCCTGGCCAGCATGCTCAGTAAACATTATAATTCCAGGCTTATCCTTGAAGAATTTGCCGACAATCCTTTTCTTCCAAAATTTTACGAGAACCCCAAACAATATGCTTTCCCGCTGGAACTTTTCTTCATGGCGGAAAGATTCAAACAGCAGAAGGAATTTTTGCAGCAGAAAGACATGTTTCAATCGTTGACCATCTCCGATTACCTGTTCACCAAATGTCTTTTATTCGCTAAGGTCACACTACCGGATGATGAGTTCCGGCTTTATCAGCGATTATTCGAGATCATAAATCAGCAATTATTACAACCTCAATTGCTGATCTATCTTCATGCGCCTGTTAGCAAACTGCAGGATAATATTAAAAAGCGCAATCGTGCTTATGAGCAAAATATTCCTGACGATTATCTATTCAATTTACAGGAGACCTATACTCAGTATATCAAACAGCATAATATAAAAACGCTGTTCGTT
>JAYTXP010000149.1:0-3564 GCA_043742885.1 Chitinophagaceae bacterium
CTCACCAACCCTCCATTCATATACATCATTTCGGTAGAGATACTATAAGACCACCATTGAACTCCGGAGGAAAAGAATAAAAAAAATGTGCCCCATACCGAAAGCCAGAATTGGTTTTTGGTCAGTAACATCAGCAGTAGGAAAGTACTGATCAGGAAAAAGAATATGTTGAAATTCCATGAAAAAGCAAAAGCTCTTTCTGTATCAAAAATAAAATAGGACCAGATGGAGGGTCTTAAAACAGAACTGATATCTTTTATCGGAAATCCCCAGATGATAGGTGCATTTCCATCGCCAATATTTTTATTGCTTAAATGTAGTCCGGTTTGTGCCTGGCCTATCAAAGTTGGTGTACTGGTCATCCATTCATCCATCCGGATATAACGAGGTTCACCGGCCAATACATTTTCAGTTTCTGATAAACCAAATAATTTGTTCCAGTTGCCAATAGAAGAAGTATGCAGTTTTGCAAAACTTGCCAAAAGATAGATACCCAATAATAAACCGATAAATATCCTGGTCTTTTTGTCAAAATTTATCAAACCACTGTCCATTTGCCGCGGCCTGGTGGAGCTCACCGGCGATACCTGTACAGTAGAACTTGTAATCTTCTTGCCAGACTTTTTAGAGGTGGTCATCAGAATTTTGATTCTATATCAATATATAGAATTTGTTATTAATTCTGGCTATTTTTGGCAATAAATTCAAATTTGGGACAGGTTGTGAAAGGCTTTTAAATTTTAATAGCTCACCATTAAAATTCCTGCTTTGGGAAAAAAAAATAAAGGCAAAATCAGTCCGTCCTCTGCTCCTGTAAAGGGTGGCAATTCAAGAGCAGGTAAAGCAGGTAAATCCAGTTATATACCCTGGTTAGTACTTGCAATGGCAATTACAGCCATTTGCCTCTCACCCATGCTCAGCAACGGATTCACCAATTGGGATGACGAATTTTATGTGGTGAAGAATTCGTTGTTAAGAGGCCCCGACTGGGCCGGTATTTTTTCAAAACCAGTTGTGGGCAACTATCATCCATTAACGATTGCCACACTGGCCCTGAATTTTAGTCTTTCAGGATTGGACGCTTCTTCCTATTTATTATTTAATTACCTATCGCATCTCCTAAATACCGCGCTTGTATTTTATTTTATCTGGAAGATCTCCGGTAAAAATTACAAGGTGGCTTTTTTTACCTCTTTGCTTTTTGGTATTCATCCTATGCATGTAGAGTCGGTAGCCTGGGTGTCTGAAAGAAAGGATGTGCTTTATACATTTTTCTTTTTGATCTCTCTTTTGCAATACTGGAATTATCTTCAGAATGGAAAACGTAAATGGTTATGGTATTCATTTTTCTTTTTTGTTTTATCTATTCTATCTAAGCCCGCTGCAATTATTCTTCCTTTTGTGTTGTTATTGCTTGATTACTGGAAAGGACGCGCCATCAATAGAAAGGTGATCATTGAAAAGATCCCTTTCTTCCTCCTGGGGTTACTCTTCGCCGTTATTACACTTAAGATACAGTCTACCACGGCTGTGGTTAAGTTGGAATCCTATCCATTATGGAGCCGGCCATTATTTGCCTGCTATGTTTATATGATCTATCTGATAAGATTTATCATACCTTATCCGCTATCAACATTTCATCCGTTTCCGCCAGTAGAAAACCTGGGCTTACCAATACTTTTGTCTCCGATATTTATTATCGCAATTGCAGGTATAATATGGTACAATCGAAAAAACAAACTACTTGTATTTGGGTCGCTTTTTTTCTTTGTCAATCTTTTGCTGGTGGCGCAGATAGTTTCTATTGGTTCTTCACTGGTCTCTGAACGTTACACCTACGTCCCTTATATTGGGATAGCATTTATAGTCGGCATGTGGTTAGATAAGTTCAAAACACCTTCTGCAAAAACTATTTTCTGGATTAGCACAGTAGCGATCACTTCTATTTTTGGATATATATCTTTTGGACAAACAAGTGTCTGGAAAAACAGTGATACGTTATGGACCAATGTGATAAAATATTATCCTGATGCTGCGATCCCAAGAACAAACCGAGCCAACTACTATATCAGTCGGGCAACTGATCCTGCCAATCAGGAAATTCCAGCGCCAAGTCTTTATCAATTGGCCCTGGATGATTGTAATGCTGCTTTACTCGCTAAGCCAGATGATGAGGAAGCGTTGGCAAACCGGCAGAATATTTATCTGAACCTGAACAGTGATTCTCTGGCAATGGCCGATGCGAATAACCTGGCCAAATTAAAACCAGAAAATAAGGCAAGTTATTATACAAGATCTGTGATCTATGCCCGAAATAACCGTGCTGATCTGGCGCTAAAGGAGATCAATTTATTTCTTTCAAAAGATTCAACCCTTGATTTTGGCTATGCGCAAAGAGCATTCATATTATTCAATCAACCTTACCAGGATTATGACGCAACCATATCAGATTATACAAGAGCAATAGAAATTAATCCGATTGGTTCTTATTATCTCAACAGATCCTATTGTTATTTTAGAAAGAATGATCTGATAAAGGCAAAGGCCGACGCTGTTTCAGCGGTGGAGAAAGGTACCCCCGTCTCTGCCGAATATAGAAAAACAATAAACTTCTAGTTAATTTTTACTGTATTCCTATGGATCTTGCAAATTCCGGATCTATTGCAATTCCTCCCTGTTTTGCGATCATCGCATCACTGCGGGCAGCATTCAGGTTGCCGATTGCCTTGTAGGCGTAGGCTCTGTTCAGATAAAAATGCGGATCGGGTTTGATTGAAATGGCTTTATTGATGTTTACCATAGCCTCCGAAGTTTTTTTCAATCCCAGGTAACAGGCGCCTATTTCATTTAAGATGTCAGGATCATCTGGCTGGTATTTAAGAAATTTAATATAATACTGTATGGCCTCTTCATATTTGCCCTGAACAGAATACAACAAACCGCTATTTCTAAGCGAAGGTCGGTAGTCTGGTTTTATCGATAAGGCTCGATTAAGATAGATCTGTGAGGAATCATATTGTCCTTTGGCACCAAACAAAGAGCCCAAATTGTCCATAGCCTGGTAAAAATCAGGTTTAATAGCTAATGCTTTTTGATAATAAGAATAGGAAAGATCAAGTTTATTCTGGCCGAAATAAATATCACCAAGATGAGCGTTGGCTTCATAATCAGCAATGTTTATTGAAAGAGCCTCCTCAAAACATTGAATAGCGGCATCATAATTTTTCTCTTCCTTATAAATAAAACCTCTTTGGTTATAGGCCCGGGCGCTGGGTTGAACTTTAATTGCCTGGTCCCATAAAGAAGCGCTGTCTTTCCATACGGCAGCCTGCTTATAGGTTAAGATGGCGAAAATAAGTGCCACAGGTATTATGAAGTAATAGGCCCTGGTCTTATTATTTTGGACATAGTGATCTAAATAATATCCTGCAATATAAAATAAGCCGATATAGGGTATATAGGTGTATCGTTCAGCAATAACAGCACTACCCACCGGAAGAATTTGTAATACCAGCAGAAGGTTTACTACAAAAAACTAAATTCCAAAAGCGGCCACTCGGTCTT
>JAYTXP010000150.1:0-16806 GCA_043742885.1 Chitinophagaceae bacterium
GTGCGGCTTTGTTGAATGCACTGGAAATCCAGAAAAAGAAAATAGAGAAAGCCATCTTCGTAGTGAATGGTGCCGGAGCCGCGGCTATTGCCTGCAGTCGCTTATATGAATCACTTGGCGCCAAACATGAGAACTTCTTCATGTTCGATACCAAAGGTTTGCTGCATCATGGTCGTACAGATCTTACTGAATTAAAACTTCTGTATGCGAATGGCAATAAACACATGACTCTTGCAGAAGCCATGAAGAATGCCGATGTATTTATCGGATTAAGTTCGGCAGATGTGGTAACAAAAGAGATGGTGAAAAGCATGCCGAAGAATCCTATCGTGTTTGCCATGGCAAATCCTGATCCGGAGATCGCTTATGAAGATGCCATCGAAACAAGAAAGGATATCATTATGGCCACTGGTCGTAGCGATTATCCTAACCAGGTGAATAACGTGCTTGGCTTCCCTTATATTTTTCGTGGAGCATTGGATGTAAGAGCTACGCAGATCAATGAAGCGATGAAACTTGCCGCCGTAAAAGCGCTGGCAGAACTGGCAAAAACTCCTGTACCTGAGATCGTGAATATGGCCTATGGAGAAAGAAATATTAGTTTTGGTCCTACTTATATTATTCCAAAACCAGTAGATCCCCGATTACTTTCAACCGTAGCACCTGCAGTAGCCAAAGCCGCTATGGAAAGTGGTGTAGCGCAAACTCCTATTACCGATTGGAACGAGTACACATCCAATTTAAATAAACGCCTTGGCTTAGATAACCAGGTGATGCGTGTGATCGGTAATAAAGCCCGTCGCGATCCAAAACGTCTTGTTTTTGCGGAAGCAGATAATGCCAAAATACTTAAAGCGGCACAGATCGCCTATGATGAAGGAGTGGCCTATCCTATTTTACTGGGAGATCAGACAAAGATCAAAAAGATCGCCATAGAGAATGGCATCGATCTCAGTGATATTCCCATTTTTGATCCAAGAAGCGATGAAATGGAAGAGAAAAGAATCCAGTATTCAGATATTTTCTTCAGGAAAAGAGGTCGCCGTGGATTCAATGCGTATGAAGCAAAGAAAGTAATGAAGGACAGGAATTATTTCGGATGCATGATGGTAGAATGTGGTGATGCAGATGCAATGATCTCCGGATTGGCGCGCAATTATCCAGATACAATTCGACCTGCTTTGCAGATCATCGGTACAGAACCCGGCGTTAAAAAAATAGCAGGCATGTATCTGATGCTGACAAAAAAAGGTCCTTTATTTCTTGCTGATACCACTGTTAATTTCAATCCAACTGCTGAAGAAGTAGCGGATATAACTATCCTGGTGGCTCGTGAAGTAATGCACTTCAATATTGTTCCACGAGTGGCCCTGCTCAGCTATTCCAATTTTGGAAGCAGCAATTCTCCGGAAGCAAAACTGATGGCACAGGCAAGAGAGATCGTGAAAAAGAAAATGCCACAATTAATTGTTGATGGAGAGATGCAGGCGAATATGGCTTTCAATAAAGAATTGATGAAGGAGAATTATCCTTTCAGCGAACTGGTGGATCTTGATGTAAACACTCTGATCTTCCCTAACCTGGCAGCCGGAAACATCGCTTATAACCTGATGAAGGAATTGGAAACGGCCGACGCGGTGGGTCCAATACTTTTGGGACTTAATAAGCCTGTTCACATTCTTCAATTAGGCAGTTCCGTTCGCAGTATTTACAATATGGCCCTGATTGCCGTTGTTGACGCTCAGTTAAAAAGTAAAAACCCCACAAAAGAGCTCGTAGAAAAATCAAAATGGTGGAAAAGATTCAGAAGGGTTTCTAAAGATATCTAACACCGGGTTTTAGCTATCTTAGCAGGATATATGACCATATTTCACGATATAGGCCAGTACCTGCTGATGATAAAGGGCATGTTTGCGCGCCCAGAAAGCGCTAAAATGTACTGGAAAGAATTTATTCATCAGTGCACAGAAATAGGTATTGGCTCATTGGGAATTGTAGCAATCATTTCTGTTTTTATAGGAGCTGTTTCTACAATTCAGACGGCTTATCAATTGGTAAGTCCGCTTATTCCCCCTTCAACTATTGCGCAGATCGTACGTGATACGGTGATCCTTGAGTTCGCCCCTACTCTTGTTTGTATTGTATTGGCCGGTGTGGCTGGTTCACGTATTGCCAGTGAACTGGGAAATATGCGCGTAAGCGAACAGATCGACGCATTGGAGATCATGGGAGTAAAAACCAAGACTTATCTCATTCTTCCAAAAATTGCCGCGGCCTTGATAACCATTCCCATGCTGGTAGTGATCTCTATGGCACTGGGCATTTGGGGAGGCCGCCTGGCCGGGGTTAGCGCAGGTATTGTATCCGCTTCCATTTTCGATAAAGGATTACTCGAATTTTTTGTTCCCTATAATGTCATATTTGCACTTACCAAATCTTATGTATTTGCTTTTATTATTTCCAGTGTACCCGCCTTCTATGGTTATTATGTAAAAGGCGGCGCCTTAGAAATCGGCAGGGCCAGTACCAAGGCCGTGGTAGTAAGTTGCATACTTATACTGTTCGCAGATTATATTTTATCAGCCCTTTTATTGCAGAACGCATGATAGAAAAGGCAAAAAAACCAGGATATGGCCTTTTTAATATAAGTGGCAGGAGAGCAATTATATTGATTGTCCTTTTGGGTATAAACCTATTTATTTTTATTAACAGGAATAATGGATTCGATTATAAAGATTACGCTGATTCAAAAGAACTTAATTATAATTGTGATTCCCAGTGTTTAACTACCTGGACAAATCATTGCTATAATTTCAGTGAGGAAGAGCAATTAACCGCCAGGAATATTTTAAGAAATGAAATTGGCCTGGACACAATCACCTCTGATATCAATAAAGTAATAGCAATTAATATATTTCTTTATAATTCCATTTGCAAAGGAAACAGGAATCTATCGTGGACTAAACCCGATAATAAACCGCTGCAGATTTTTTCCATTGCAAAAGAACAAACCGGATTAAATATCTTATGCGGGAGAGCATCATTAGTTAATTACCTTTTTTGTACTTCTGCCGGTTTATCCGTCAGACCCATACAGGTAATTCAAAATGCGGGCTTGAATTTATTACCGGATTCTCACGTTTTTAATGAAGTTTGGATAAAAGAAGCAGGGAAATGGTGTTTTACTGATTTTTACAGAAACAGGATCTTAATTTATCTGAAAAATCATCCCCTTGCTTCTTCAGAATATTATGATTTGCTTAATCAAAAAGCAATTATTTCTCATTTAGAGCTGTCGATTGATTCTTCTGGTAATTTTATAGAATTAAACAAGGATGCGCCCCTGCAGGACAAATACCTAAACCCTGATTATTACCTTGCTTACTTTAAAAATTGTGACCCTTCAGAAGTTTACAGCCTCAGGAATAAACTCCGGCATTATTTATTACCGGTCAGCCACTTTAAAATCTATGCTTCAACCGTAAATGAATTCAGGGATAACGCATTGTTTTATTTAAAAGAGTTTTTTGTTCTGAGTTTATTTCTTTACTTTCTTTATGTTTTAATTATAAAAAGTTCATCTTGATAGAAGTAAGAAACATAAAAAAACAATTTGATGGCAAGACCATTATTGAAGATGTAAGCGCCGTGATGCAAACAGGGCAATGCAATCTCATCATTGGCTCCAGCGGTAGCGGTAAAACCGTATTGATGAAATGCATGGTAGGACTCTTCGTGCCCGATGGTGGTGATATTATTTACGATGGAAAGAATTTTACAGAAATGGCGCCCAATGAAAAAACAGAGGTTCGCAAGGAGATTGGTATGCTGTTCCAGGGATCTGCATTGTTTGACAGCCTGACCGTAGAGCAGAATGTAATGTTTCCGCTGAACATGTTCACAGACTGGAAGACCCAAAAAAAACTGGACCGGGTTAATGAAGTACTTGACCGGGTTAACCTGAACGAATCAAATCGAAAATTTCCTGCTGAGCTTAGCGGAGGTATGAAAAAAAGAGTGGCCCTTGCACGTGCCATTGTATTAAATCCTAAATATCTATTCTGCGACGAGCCAAATTCCGGATTAGATCCTCAAACTTCATTAGTGATCGATCGCTTGATCCGCGAGATCACATTGGAATTCAATATCACCACGGTTGTCAATACCCACGATATGAATAGTGTAATGGAGATAGGGAACTATATTCTTTACATGTACAAAGGCCATAAAGAATGGGAAGGAAATAATAAAGAGATCATCTTCAGTAAGAATAAACTCCTCAATGATTTCATTTTTGCATCCGACTTCCTCCAGGATGCCAAGGATATGCGTATGCTTGAAGAAAGAGGCAAGATCTCTAATGACCGCAATATGGATGACCTCCTGAAATAAGGCTGCCTGCTCACCTATTCACCTATTCACCCATTCACCTATTTCACCTATTTTTGCGCCACAATTTCAGCTATGAGCATCCTCGTAAATAAGAATTCTAAGATCCTTGTTCAGGGTTTTACAGGTACCGAAGGCAGTTTTCACGCCACTCAAATGATTGAATACGGTACTAATGTAGTGGGAGGCATAACGCCGGGAAAAGGTGGAAGCAGCCATCTGGACAGGCCCGTTTTTAATACTGTTGCTGATGCCGTTAAAGTAACCGGAGGCGATGTAAGCATCATCTTCGTTCCACCGGCATTTGCCGCTGATGCTATAATGGAAGCTGCTGAAGCTGGCATTCGTCTGATAGTTTGCATTACAGAAGGTATTCCGGTTCAGGATATGGTAAAAGTGAAAAACTACCTACTGGGAAAACCAACCCGTCTGATAGGACCAAACTGTCCTGGTGTGATTACCTCAGACGAGGCTAAAGTGGGCATTATGCCCGGCTTTATTTTCAAAAAAGGAAAGATCGGTATTGTATCGAAATCTGGTACGCTTACTTATGAAGCAGCAGACCAGGTGGCAAAAGCAGGACTTGGTATTTCTACAGCCGTAGGAATTGGCGGAGATCCAATCATTGGTACCACCACAAAAGATGCAGTTGAAATGTTTATGAACGATCCGGAGACAGATGGTATCGTGATGATCGGTGAAATTGGTGGTGGTATGGAAGCCGAAGCCGCGAGATGGATAAAAGAGAATGGCAATAAAAAGCCAGTTGTTGGTTTTATCGCCGGCCAAACAGCCCCTCCAGGCAGAAGAATGGGACATGCAGGCGCCATTGTAGGTGGAGCAGATGATACAGCAGCAGCCAAAATGAAGATTCTTTCTGAATGCGGTATTAATGTGGTCAATAGTCCTGCTGATATCGGCAAAAAAATGGCCGAAGTAATGAGTAAGAAATAATTTATTTATTATAAAGAAAAAACCCCGCCTTTCAGCGGGGCTTTTTTATCCCCAGGTTTTTAGAAATGTTTTAGCGCGATTGTTCACGAAGGAAACGGTTCAATTCATCCTTGCTGCTACTGAAAGTGAACGCGTCAGTCAACTGCCAGAAATTACGCTGATCAACAGTTTTGCAATAAGCTGCTTTAGCCAGCTCAAGACGATTTGATTCAAAAGTGAATAGTAACATCAAATCTTTAACCTGTGCAGTAGTGAACGAATTCTTACTGATCATCACTTTGGCTGAAGTAAGACGGTTGTTCTCGAACCATTCTCTTCGTAGCATATCCTTTACATCATTGAATTCACGAACACCCATAACATTTCTGAATTCACCATTGCCCATACCACCATTGCTGTTATCATAATAATCATCGCCATCGCTGTAGAATTCATTTTCCTCATCGATCCTCATTTCATCCTGGATCACCTTACCAAAACGACTGATGGTGATATCAGTGTGATATCCTTTTTTCAGATAAATTGAATTGTTGAAAAAGAACTCGCGACGACCAAAGCCTGTGTTATTTCTTTTGCCTTCGCGATAGATCTTCACCTGGTGACTGCCTTCGCCAAGATAACCGACCACAAGACTATTGTCTTTCATGCTAAACTGCCGTCCATCGATCTCAACCTTAAATTGAATGGAATTGGAAACGGAAGAAATAGTAAGGCGGCTTCCGTCAAAATTTTGTTTGTCATTTGAAGCAAACAATGAAGTGGAACTGATGATGATGCCAAGTAAAAGGGTAAATATCTGTTTCATAATTTTAAGTTTTAGGTTTTATGAATTTGCTTTAGTACTCATATTTCCAATCGCGTGCCAGCGAAATGGAATAAAATGTTAAAGGAAATCCACATACATAAATCATTGATGCGGAATTTTGCGGGAATTCTCTCTGGTTACGGTTTTCAGCGGAATGAAAAAACAAGGTTAAAACCAGTTTTCAATCTTTATGACGCTATTTTATGAATTTGGAACCCGCTTCGCATCTATAAGTCGATAGTATTTAACTTGTATAAAATTCAGCGCATGATCAGGGCTTTCCTATTCACTTTTTTCTGTCTGACATTTTTTATATCCTATTCCCAATCCGGTCGTACCGACTATAGTAAGCGTTGGAAGAAGATCGATTCTCTTATAAACAAGCGCCTGCCAAAATCAGCCCTGGAAGATGTAAAGTCAGTTTATACGATGGCCAAAAAAGAAAAAAAACAGGACCAGCAGATCAAAGCGCTGATATTCTCATTGAGTTTGCAGGAAGAAACCCGGGAGAACAATGCTGAAAAATCCATCCTTGAACTTGAAAAGGAAATAACCGGGAGTGATCCTGTTTCAGCGGCCATTCTTAAAAATATCACAGCTTCTGCCTACTGGAGTTACTATCAGCGAAACCGTTGGAGATTGTATTCCCGTACCAATACAGAAAATTTCAATAAAGCCAACATCGACACCTGGACCACCGATGATCTGTTTAATAAGATCAACTCTCTTTATCTGAGTTCCCTAAAAGATGAAAAGCTTTTACAACAAACATCTCTTGCCTCTTATAAGACCATCATTATACAGGGAAATATGCGGCATCTTCGACCTACCCTATTCGACCTGCTAGCTTTTGAAGCACTGCGTTTCTTTGAAACGGGGGAAATGGATATTAAGAAACCGGCATATGCCTTTGAGTTGGAACAGGCAGAGGCGTTTGGAAACATGGAAGAGTTCACCCGATTTATAATAAACACCAAAGATTCACTTTCTTCAAAATATACTGCATTGAAGATCTATCAGAAACTTATAAAGTTTCATCAGAAAGATAAAATACCTGATGCATTGATCGATGCGGATATTCTTCGCCTGAATTTTGTACATAGCAATTCAGTGCTCCCCAAAAAGGATAGTTTTTATATCAGGGCATTGGAAAATATAACGAGGTACCATAAGGATATTCCAGCAGCCACACTTGCTTCATATTATATTGCCAACTGGTATCGGGAAAAAGGAAATGGATTTAAATCATATGGCGATAGCAGTCATTACCAGGACCTGGTAAAAGCCAAACTGATCTGTGAAAATGTTCTTAAGCAAAAAGACTCGTCAGAAGGAAAACTGCTTTGCTATAATCTGATCCGGGATCTGAATAAAAAAACCCTGGACCTTAAAATAGAAAAAGTCAATTCTCCTGGTTTAGATATGCGCGCCCTGGTCCAGTACCGAAACTATTCAAAAATATTTCTCAGAATAATTAGGGTAGATAAAAAAGTTACTGAGGAACTTACAAATCCGTATAATAAGGACTATTGGAAAACCCTTGCGCGGCAGCCTTTTTTAAAAAAATGGTCACTGGATCTTCCATTGTCTGTAGATCTGCAGCAACATAGCGCAGAAATAAAAGTTGATGGGCTGCCAACAGGCCAATACATGCTATTGGTAGGAGATCAGGAATCTATGAAGGATAATATTTCTGTTATGGGAAACTGCAATTTTTACGTATCGTCCATCAGTTTTGTCAATAATAACCAGGACTATTTTTTATTGAACCGTGAATCTGGTGGCCCATTAAAGAATGCAAAAGTACAGGTATGGGAGCAGCACTATAATTATTCGGTATCAAAAAATGATCTTGAGAAAAAAGAAAGCTATACCAGCGATGAGCATGGTCATTTTCGCATGACGGTGGCCAGAACTACTAATAATTACTCCAATCGAACATTTAAGCTGGAAATCACGCACGAAAAAGATAGCCTCTTCATACAAGATGAGATACAGGATTATTATTATTACGGTGACGATCTAAAAGACAAAATTAAAAACGAAATTTTTCTGTTTACTGACAGAAGTATCTATCGGCCGGGGCAACAATTATATTTTAAAGGAATTGTTGTTAATAAAGAAAATGGGGAAGATGCAAAAGTGAATTCTCAATTCACAAGCATGATCTACCTGCGAAATAACAATGCAGAAATAATTGATTCATTGCAGCTAAGTTCAAATGAATTTGGTTCTTTCCAGGGTAAATTCAAACTCCCTTCAGCCGGGCTGACAGGTTTATTTTCCCTTAGTACAAATAATATAAACGCTATTGCCAGTTTTCGGGTAGAAGAATATAAGCGTCCCAAATTTTATATAGAATTTGAACCATTAAAAGGAAACTACAAGGTAAATGATCTGATAAACCTCATTGGCCTAGCCAAAGCTTATGCAGGAAATAATATAGACGGAGCAAAAGTTAGATACCGGGTAACAAGAAAACCACGATTTATCTATTCTTGGATGTTCTGGCGCTGGTGGCAGCCTACTGCAACCAGTATGGAAATTGCGCATGGAGAAACGCGAACAGATAAGAATGGTAAGTTCATTATAGAATTTGAGGCCAAACCTGACAGAACCATTGACCGGAAATTTGAACCTCTTTTCAATTATACCATTGAAGCGGATGTAACCGATATCAACGGAGAAACCCGCATCGGAGAAAAACAAATTTCAGCCGGATATAAATCCATTCAACTGGAAGTGAGCATTCCGGCATCATTACCTGCTGATAGTCTGAAGAAGTTTTTTCTCTTTACATCCAATATGTCTGGTGAATATCAGCCAACACAGGTAAGAGTGAATATTACGCGAATGCTTCCTCCAACCCGATTGATTCGAAAAAGATATTGGGAAAGACCTGATCAGTTCATGATGATCCGCGATGAATACTTTCATTATTTCCCCTATGATGAATATGATAATGAAAAAGATCCTGCATCCTGGCCAAAAGAAATAAAATCCATCATTCGCGAAGATTCAAGTCGAAGCAATGGAGACTGGAAGCTTGAAGGAACCCTACAACCCGGCAATTATGAACTCGTTATTTCCGCTATCGATCGAAAAACAGGAGAAGAAGTAAAAGACATACGGTATGTAGAATTAACAGGAAACAACTTGCCGAATAAATACCTGATAAGCGAATTTCCATCTTCTGTTCTGCAACCGGGTGATACCGCAAAATTGAAAATAGGTTCAGCCGCCAAAAACGTATTTCTTATCAATGCAATAAAAAGAACCGGCCAACAAGATGAAAATCCGCAATTTATTTATCGCGATATTTCAGAAGGAAAAACAAGTTTTGCTTTTACTATTACAGAAGCGGACAGAGGAGGATTTGGCAATGAATATTTCTTTGTAAAGAATAATCGGGTATACAGCGAAAACCAGGTTATTTATGTGCCCTGGGTCAATAAAGAGCTCAATATAACTTACTCCAGTTTTCGTGATAAGACCTTACCGGGATCAAAAGAAACCTGGAAACTTCGAATCGCCGGAAGGAAAGGCGAAAAATTAGCGGCGGAAATGCTGGCCTCTATGTACGATGCCTCGCTGGATCAATTTTATCCCCATGAATGGGACATTCCTTCAGTATGGCCTGTTTATTATTCAGGTAACAGTTGGAAAGGCAATGAGAATTTTAAATTGGAGTCGGCAACCATATATAATCTGAACCCTGTAATTTTTTGGTCGCTGAGTAAACAATATGATGAGCTCATTCATTGGAATCCATATAATAACCTCAGTTTTCAATTAAGAGGAAGGGTCAGCGGTATAAATATTAAGCCTGGCAATTATGATGGGGCAAATGAAGTCGTAGTGACAGCCTTGGGAGTTAAAAAATCTCCAAAAGCGGAAAATGATATTGATGATATAAGCGATGAAAAGGATAAAGTGGATCAAACTATTCCGGCTGACCAACCTCTGATCCGTAAAAATTTCAATGAAACCGCTTTCTTTTTCCCGGAATTAAGAACAGATAGTACGGGAGCGATTGAATTCTCCTTTACTATGCCAGAAGCATTGACCCGCTGGAAATTCCAGGCCCTGGCCCATACAAAAAATGCGGCCTTTGGTTACTCAACCAAAGAGATCGTTACCCAGAAAGAATTAATGGTTCAATCTAATCCTCCACGTTTTTTAAGGGAAGGAGATAAAATTGAACTGAATGCCAAGATCGTCAACCTTAGTGATAAAGAATTTACCGGAATTGCAGAATTGCAATTATACAATGCCGCTACCAATGAACCAGTGGATGGTTGGTTCCGAAATATGATCTCCAAACAATTCTTTACGGTTGCTGCAGGCCAATCTGATATTGTAAAATTTCCCATTGAAGTTCCTTATCTCTATAATAGCGCACTTCAATGGAGAGTGATCGCCAAAACAGATAAATTCAGTGACGGTGAAGAAAACATACTTCCTGTTCTTAGCAATCGAATGCTGATTACAGAATCTTTACCACTCCAGATAAGAGGGGATGGAACAAAGAATTATAGTTTTGATAAACTAAAAAATGCAGATGCCAGCACCAGCCTTCAGCATCAGTCACTCACTGTAGAATATACTTCCAATCCGGTTTGGTATGCCGTACAGGCTCTTCCCTATTTAATGGAATACCCTTATGAATGTGCTGAGCAATCCTGGAACCGTTATTATGCGAATTCTTTGGCCACCTGGCTGGTCAGCTCTTCTCCAAAGATCCTTCAGGTATTTGAAAAATGGAAAACCCTGGATACCGCCGCACTGATCAGTAACCTGGAAAAAAATCCTGAACTAAAATCTATACTGCTTGAAGAAACACCCTGGGTATTGGCTGCAAAAAATGAAACGCAACAAAAAAAGAATATCGCCTTGCTTTTTGATATGGTCAAAATGGCCGAACAACTTAATTCTTCCTATGGAAAATTCAAACAAATGCAAAGCAGCAATGGAGGCTTTGTTTGGTTCAGCGGAGGGCCTGATGACCGTTATATTACGCAATATATTGTTACAGGTATCGGTCATCTCATGCATTTAAGATCCGTGGCCCCCTCGCAGCAAAAATTACTGGATGATATTTTAAATGGAGCAATTCCTTACCTGGATAAAAAAATGAAAGAAGATTACGATGAGCTGGCCAAAACAAAAGCAAACCTTAAGACCTTGTCGCCGGGTTATCTGACCATTCAGTATCTCTATCTGCGCAGTTTTTTTAAAGACAAAGAAATTCCTTCAGCCTCAAAACCTGCCTTTGACTATTTTAAACAAAGGATCAGCCAATCCTGGACTAATCAGAATAAATATATGCAGGCAATGATTGCATTAGGTCTCTCAAGATACAATGACAAAGAAACCCCTGCTGCCATTCTGCGTTCATTGAAGGAAACATCCATTAGCAGTGAGGAAATGGGTATGTATTATAAAGATCAGGCCCGTGGCTGGTGGTGGTACCAGGCTCCTATTGAAACACAATCACTGATCATTGAAGCCTTTGATGAGATCGCAAAAGATGCCCGAACTGCCGATGATCTTCGTACCTGGCTGATCAAAAATAAACAAACGAATAACTGGGGTACTACTATTGCAACTGCAGAAGCTTGTTATGCCATTTTACTTCGAGGTACCCAATGGCTGGAGAATTCTCCTGCAGTAACGATTCAACTTGGTAGTAAGGTATTAAAATCAACAGAGATCAAACTGGAAGAAGGTACTGGATATTTCAAAACAATGATCGATGGAAAAAATGTCAGATCAGAAATGGGTAATATCAATTTAACCGTAAAATCTTCTGGTTCCACAAAGAATACAGCTCCTTCATGGGGTGCTGTTTACTGGCAGTATTTTGAGGACCTGGATAAAATAACTCCGGCCGCCACTCCGCTAAGTTTGAAAAAGAAATTATTCATTGAAAAAAATACAGATCACGGTCCGGTGATGACTTCAGTAAATGAGGGTGACCTGATTCATATCGGTGATAAAATAAAAGTCCGCATTGAACTGCGGGTAGACCGGCCCATGGAATATGTGCATATGAAAGATATGAGAGCCTCTTCATTGGAGCCGGTGAATGTGCTGAGTAGTTATAAATGGCAGGGAGGATTGGGTTATTATGAAAGCACACGGGATGCAAGCACTAATTTTTTCATTAGTTATCTGCCAAAAGGAAGCTTTGTATTTGAGTATACTCTTTTTGCCACTCATGCAGGTAATTTCAGCAATGGAGTAACCAGTATTCAGAGTATGTACGCACCGGAGTTTGGAGCGCATTCTGAAGGAGTTCGGATCAATGTGGAGGACTAATTTTATCTTCGTCCATAATGACTACTGAATTCCTTATCATAGGCCAGGGTTTATGTGGCACCTGGCTATCCTGGTGGCTCAAAAAAATGGATCGATCTGTATTGGTGATAGATGAATACAATGAAAATAGCCCTTCCAGAGTAGCCGCAGGCATTATTAATCCTGTTACAGGTAGAAGACATGTCAGTACCTGGATGGCGGAAACCATACTGCCATTTGCTAAGGAACAATACCAATTATTGGGAAACCAATTAGGGCTGAATGGAATTTCAGAAAAAACATTGATCGATTTTTTCCCTTCTCCGCAAATGCGTCTGAGTTTTTTGAAACGTGTAGAAGAACAAGGAGAATATGTGCAACTTCCTTCCAATGAAAATGAATTCAGAGATCAGTTCAAGTATGATTTTGGTTTTGGAAAAATATTTCCTACGTATACAGCACATCTTGAAAATCTTCTTCCAGCCTGGCGAAAACTGTTAAAAGATGCCGGGGAATTAGTAGAAATACAATTCGACAAAAAACAAATAATTTTTGAAAATGATGGCATCCGTTACAATGATATCAGGGCTTCTGTAATCATTTTTTGCGATGGGCCATCAGGCATAGAAGATCCCTGGTTTGGCAACCTGCCTTATGCGCTGAACAAAGGCGAGATATTGCTCGCCCAAATCGAAGACCTGAATCCGGATCATTTATATAAACGTTCCCTATCCCTGGTTCCTCTGGCAGAAAAAAATCTTTGGTGGATAGGCTCTAATTATGGCTGGAAACTGGAGCCCGTAGTTATTTCAAAAGCATTTCGTGAGCAGACCGAAGCACAATTGAAGAATTGGCTGAAGCGACCCTTTAATATCATCGATCATAAGATCTCTCTGCGTCCCGCAAATATTGAAAGACGACCATTTGCAGGCAGGCATCCTCTTTATCCTTCCCTCGCTATCTTAAATGGTATGGGATCTAAAGGAACTTCTCTGGCTCCCTGGTATGCAAAACAACTGGCAGAACATCTTGTTTCAGCAAAATCAATTGATCCCGAAGCCAGCGTAAACCGTTTTCGCCAAATACTTTCCCGTTGAACCTTTAACTTTAAAACATAAATAATAAGCATGACTGGCACCCAGGTAGAGCAATATATTATTCCGGCCCGTTACCGGAAAATGGAAAATATGCATATCGCATTTTGGCTGATGAAAGATATCAGTTGGTGTATGATTTGGAGATGGATGGGTATTGCCATGATCATTCCTACGCTGAGTATTGCCATTATGATCGCGTGGCGAACAAGAGATATAAAAGCGGAATTATCTCATAATCTGGCCATCGCTTTCTGGATCAGCGCGAATTCTTTATGGATGATCAGTGAGTTTTTCCATTTTGATACCACAAAAATTTATGGAGAAATAACAGGCAAGCACCTGGCCCTGATTCCATTTATACTCGGTGCCCTGATACTTGCTTATTATTACCTTTTTCAAAGAAGGCAGGAATTAAGAGAGCAGGGTACAATCTCCCAATAGAAATGGGCCTATCATCCTTCCGGTTACGTATCTTTACACTCGGTTTACATCGTCTTTTTTTATCATTTTTTTTAATGAATTCTCAGCTTTATGTATCGTAGCCATACCTGTGGTGAACTTCGAATTACAGACGCCTTCAAACAAGTTACCCTTGCCGGTTGGGTGCAAACCGTGCGCAAATTTGGTGCTATCACCTTTATAGATCTGCGCGACCGTTATGGCATTACCCAATTACTTTTCGGTGAAGAATTAAATCGGGAACTGGAAGAAAATCCGCTGGGTCGCGAATTTGTATTGCAGGCAACGGGTACTGTAAACGAAAGAAGTAATAAGAACTCTAACCTTCCAACTGGTGAAGTGGAGATCCTGGTCTCTTCCTATAAAATATTAAATCGTTCTGCCGTACCTCCTTTCACTATTCAGGATGATACGGATGGTGGCGATGACATTCGAATGAAATATCGCTTTCTGGATCTTCGGCGCAATCTCGTTAAAAAAAATCTGGAGCTTCGTTATGCAGTCAATCGCGCAGCAAGAAATTATTTGCATGGCCATGGATTTATGGATATTGAAACTCCATTCCTGATCAAATCAACACCCGAAGGAGCTCGCGATTTTGTAGTACCCAGCCGAATGAACCCAGGTCAGTTTTATGCCCTTCCTCAATCTCCGCAAACCTTCAAGCAATTGCTGATGGTAAGTGGCTATGATCGATATTACCAGATCGTAAAATGTTTTCGTGATGAGGATCTTCGTGCCGACCGTCAGCCTGAATTCACACAGATCGATTGCGAGATGGCCTTTGTTGAGCAGGATGATATTCTGAACATGTTTGAAGGAATGGTCAAACATATTTTCCAGGAAGTAAAAGGCATAGCTTACACAGATAAAGTGCAGCGTATTACATGGGAAGACGCCATGTGGAACTATGGCAATGATAAACCTGATATTCGTTTTGATATGTCATTACTGAATCTGAAAAAGCCAGGTTCTGTCTATATAGAGAAACAAGATCGTTCCGAACTGATCATCGAAGCTGGTTTCAAAGTATTTGATGAAGCAGAAACGGTACTTGCCATTGCAGTTCCGGGTTGCAGTGATTACAGTCGTAAACAAACAGATGACCTTACTGAATGGGTGAAGCGTCCTCAGATCGGAATGAAAGGATTGGCCTTTATTAAATGTAATGCCGATGGAACCTATAAAAGTTCCATGGATAAATTTTTTACTGAAGAAAAATTAAAAGCCATCGCCGATGCAGCAAAAGCAAAAGCCGGCGACCTGGTATTAATTGTTGCAGGCGCAGAAGAAAGAACAAGAAAAGCGATCAGCGATCTTCGAATGGAGATGGCTGAAAGATTGGGTCTCAGAAAAAAAGATGAATTCCGTTTATTATGGGTACTTGACTTCCCGCTTTTCGAATATGATGAAGAAGGGAATCGTTGGGTGGCCCGTCATCATCCATTCACTTCTCCAAAGCCTGAACAGATAGATACCATGATCAGTAATGATCCCGAGATCCATAATGCCGCTGAGTATCTTAAACACCCTTATGCCAATATAAAGGCCAACGCCTATGATATGGTATTAAATGGAAATGAAGTTGGTGGTGGTTCTATTCGTATCTATCAGCGGGAGTTGCAGGAAAAAATGTTTGCAGCATTAGGAATGGCTAAAGAAGAGCAGATACATAAATTCGGTTTCCTCCTGGGAGCCTTTGAATATGGCGCGCCTCCGCATGGTGGTATCGCCTATGGTTTCGATCGATTATGTTCCATTCTCGGAGGAAGTGAAACAATACGGGATTTCATCGCTTTCCCTAAGAATAATGCAGGAAGAGATGTTATGCTTGATGCACCGGCCTCTATTGATCAAAAACAATTTGATGAGCTGCAGATAAAACTGGATTTGAAATGATCCTATTGACCGAGAAGATCGTTCAACGCCCTGGCTAATTTATCAGCATCAGGAAGCATAGCCTGCTCAAGCGCCATATTCATAGGAACAGCAGGCAGATTCAATGCGCCTAATACTTCTACCGGTGCATCGAGATATCGAAAACATGTTTTGGATATACGTCCGGCAAGCGCTTCAGCAAATGAATTATTCTGTTGTTCTTCCGTTAGCACCAGGCATTTTCCATGAAGACGTACGCGTTCGAATATCAGATCCTCATCCAAAGGAAATAATGTTCTCAGGTCTACTATTTCAATATTCTCATTGAATTGTTTGGCCGCGGCCTTAGCCCAGTACACTCCCATTCCATAGGTGATGACCACGCAGCTTTCTCCATTATCTAATGCTTCATCAGATGCCTGAAGAATAATATTTGCTTTTCCAAATGGCAGCACATAATCTCTGGCAGGTTCTATTGTTTTGGCATCTTCTGTTCCCTGCACCTTACTCCAGTAAAGTCCTTTATGTTCCAGCATCACTACCGGATTAGGGTCAAGGTACGCAGCTTTCATTAATCCTTTCATGTCAGCCGCATTGGAAGGATAGGCCACCTTCAATCCTTTAATAGAAAGCACGGTGGTCTCAACAGATCCGCTATGATAAGGTCCGCCTCCACCATAAGCACCAACTGGCACTCGAAGTATCATCGACACTGGAAATTTTCCGCAGGTCAGGTAACAACTTTTGGAGATCTCTGTTACTAATTGATTAAAGCCGGGATAAATATAATCCGCGAATTGAACCTCCACGATGGGCTTTAACCCAAGAGCACTCAATCCCACAGAAGAACCAACAATATAGGCCTCTTGTATAGCTGTATTAAATACACGTTCCGATCCAAACTTTTCAGCCAATGTAGCTGCT
>JAYTXP010000151.1:0-24336 GCA_043742885.1 Chitinophagaceae bacterium
ATTATATTTCCAATCATGACTTACAACTATTCAAGACTCCTAACTCCCGACTCCTGACTGTTTCATTCTCCCATTTGCTTCTTATATGCCTTTATAAACAACGCTCCCAAATTCTTATGGGGAGGAACATAATCTTCAAAAATTTTATCGGTCACCAGTTTACCCAGTTCTTTCCAGAAAGGGATCCACTCAATATCATTTCCATTTCGCAATTTCTCCATGATCAGTTTAAGAAATGGATTATTCACTGGTGCATCGGCTATCTGCTTGGTGCCAATAATATGCGCGTCGGGTGCTTTCTCTAATATATCATGAATCATTCTATAACCACCGCAGGATCCCATAAATACGATCTTGGAAGCCGGCGACATTTGGGCAATAGTATAAGGCGCGTTATAACTATGCCCACGGTTAATGGTCACCGTAGGGATGATATTGTTTACAGCCAGAAATTTGCAAAGATCTTCCTGCGCTTTCGCGTCTTCATTGGTCTCCTCTGGCAATGGACGATTCATAAAAAGCGTCACGGGTTTTCCTTTTGAGGATGAAATGCTTACCCACTGAGGATTTGAACCATCTATTTTCCAGTTGGCATTGCTGAACATACTGATCAATCCGGGAAATACACCAATGCCATCTTTATCTCCATAAATAAATAACTGAACGATCACACGACCACTGTCATTGGCCAATGATTTGAATGGCACTTCATAAACCGGAAGAATCCCCAATTCCTTAGTGAGGTCGATCTTCTGGGTAGTATCTGCAGAAAGAAAAAGTTTGTTTAAAATATTATAGATAGCTATTCCCCTTCGGTTGCCGGCATCTTTGTTCCTCTCATAATTAAGTTGAATATTTCTGAGCATCTCATCAGCGATCGGCTTCAATGTTTCCGCCACAGAAGCATAGGAATCAGCTACGTCCACACCATCTTCCAATCCATCCGATTTTTCAAGATTCTTCACAAATGCTTTCATCAATACCACTGCGGGATCTTCCAGATCAGGATCATTGCTGACAGGGAAACTGGCAAGGAAATTATCCAGTGTATTGAATCCTGCACACATCTTGATCATCTTCCGGTATTTGTCAAAATGCAGGGATAATAAAAGGGAATCACCATGATAATTGATCTTCTTCATCATCAGCGGATAGACTCCTTTAACAAAACTGGAAGTATAAATAGAACCATCACTGCTTACGGCCAAATAGTAAAGTTCTTCCGCAGTCAGGTCCTGAATAGAAGCGAAACGGACGGCCTCATTTCTTTCTGTATGAAGTCCGTTGATCACATTGATGAAATTATCTTTTGCTTTTTGCTCCAGTCTTTTTTGAAGGATATCATATTCATAAGCGGTGTCCTTATCAATGATACGGGCAAAATAATCCATCCGCGTTTTTACCAGCAACCGAAAATATAATACTGTATCATCCTTGGCGGCATCGATCTGTTCGAAATTTATTTTCTTATGAAGAATATTATCCAAAAAACAGAAATACTGCTGACCATCCTTACTTCTTGCAATTCGCACAATGGTCTTCACCAGTTCATCATCATTAATATTTCGTATAACAGAACCCAGTTTATTTCCGGCCTGCGCGTAATCATATAAGTCTTTGGGATTTCTTTTTGCTACCACCTTGATCAGGCTATCAGCAAAATAAACATCCGGATAGGCAGTCAGTGTTTGAAGATTTTTTGAAGGATTCAGCGCGCAATACTTCAGGATCATCCGGTCAAAACAACGTTGATAACCCGTATTGTTACCAAATATATTGGAGGCCAGTATGGCCAGTCCCGCATCATAACTCAGGTCAGCCACCACAGGTTCAATGGAAGTATTATTTCTGTCAAGGTTCATGCATTGCTCGTATGCAGTAATGATCGATGGAAGGCTGGTATAGTTCACTTTCTTCTCTCCGGCTCTTATTCTCCAGTTACTTCGAAAATAACGGAGCAGGTTTTCCAGTCCGAACAGATAATTTACCTTCAAACGATGATCGAATACTTTATCAGATTCGATCATATATTGAATGGCGTCTACTTTTTTTATTATAAAACGGGTCAGGATCTGATCGATATCTCCATCATTAGCAGGTGTAAACAGATTGTCCGCCTTGCCATCGGAGTTTAATATCCTTTTTTGTTCCTCATCAATTACTTCATGGTTCCGCAGGCGGCGAAACTCGGGCTTATAACCCTGGGGGATCACCACAGTATCAGAAATACTTACACCCTGTGAAAAAGAATCAGTTAGGATGCCAGATAATATAAAAAGGATAAGGTATCGCTTCAATGCTATCATAAAAATGCTGTTCAAAGGTAAAGAGCCTGACCGACATAGCCCCCTTATGACGGTCAAAAACGGGTAAAGATGTCCGGAGCCAACATATTAAGTTTCTATTAAGTCTGTGTAAAGAGCTTGCCACAAATGGGAGTGCCTGCTCTTTTCAGCCTAGGTTTGCAAAAAATTAGTAGATGGAGAACCATAAGACCGTGCTCAGAAAAATACTCATCGCAGATGATGAGCCGGACATATTGGAGATCCTTAAATATAATCTCTCCAACGAAGGTTATGAGGTGACTACAGCGAAAGATGGAGATGAAGCGCTGGAAAAAGCACGTCGCATACTACCTGACCTGATCATTCTGGATGTAATGATGCCTAAAAAAACAGGTGTGGAAGTATGCCAGCTATTAAGAATGCAACCGGCCTTCCGAGAAACACTGATCATATTTCTTACTGCCGTTAGTGATGAGGGTACACAGATACGTGGATTGGAAACCGGAGCAGATGACTATATCAGTAAGCCAATCAGTCCGAAATTATTACTAAGTCGTGTAAGTGCCTTGTTCCGTCGTATCAATAAAACGGAGATAAGAATCCTGAAGATCGGAAACCTTACTGTTGACCCTGAGCGATTCATTGTATTAAAAGGTGAAGAAGAAATTATCCTCGCTAAAAAAGAATTTGAATTACTATACCTGCTGGCTCTGAAACCCGGAAGAGTATTTCTGAGAAATGAGATCCTTAATCAGGTATGGGGCAATGATGTGATCGTAGGCGATCGCACCA
The DNA here is from genome assembly GCA_043742885.1 of Chitinophagaceae bacterium. Taxonomy (GTDB): domain Bacteria; phylum Bacteroidota; class Bacteroidia; order Chitinophagales; family Chitinophagaceae; genus JJ008. The sequence continues at coordinate 3,078 of JAYTXP010000151.1, forward strand.
TTGATGTCCATATTCGGAAGATCCGCCAGAAATTGGGAATCGATTGTATCACCACGGTAAAAGGCGTTGGTTATAAATTTGAGCTTTGATTGGAGGCTGCTTAACTTTAAACTGATCTAAAAAAACGCTACTTGTTCTCAACTAAAAATCTTTCTCCCCGACAGTTATCTGCTTTTACGGCAATTGTGCTGGCCGTACCGGTGAGCATTTTAGTTTACCTGGTAGAAAAAAGCTGGTTATGGGCCATTGCCTCGTTCGTTATTCTTTTTTTGGGCGCCTTTCTGCTCATCTCTTTTATTCTCGAAAGATTCATTTACCGCAAGATCAAACTGGTTTATAAATTTATCAATCGCACAAAGGCCACACGCAAAGAAGAAACCTATTATAAATATGTATTGCCTCAGAAAAGTATTGATGAGGTAAGAGAAGATGTGGAGGCCTGGGCCGAGGAAAATGAAAAAGAGCTGGAGATCCTACGGCAAAATGAACAGTTCAGAAAAGAATTTCTGCAAAATCTTTCTCACGAATTCAAAACACCGGTATTTGCCCTGCAGGGTTATATTGAAACATTATTATCAGGCGCACTCGAGGATCCCGTTGTAAATAAAAGATTTTTAGAAAAGTCGGCAAAAAATGTAGATCGTCTTACGCATTTGCTGAATGATCTTGATCAGATCTCAAAACTGGAAAGAGGAGAATTAACGCTTAACAAATCGAGTTTTGTAATACAGGACCTGATAAAAGAGGTATTTGATTCCAAAGTTCCCAAATCAGATAATAATGAGATGCAGCTTTCACTAAAAAAAGGTTGCGAATCGCCGCTGCTTGTTTACGCGGATAAAGAAAAGATCAGGCAGGTGCTTACCAATCTTGTTGGTAATAGTATCAAATACGGAAAGAAGGGTGGGCAGATCCTGGCCAGTGTGTACAATACAGACGGTAAACATATACTGGTAGAGATCAGCGATGAAGGAATTGGTATTGGAGAAAAACATTTACCCAGAATATTCGAGCGCTTTTATCGTACCGATGAAGGTCGCAGTCTGGATAAGGGTGGAAGCGGATTGGGACTTGCCATTTGCAAACATATTATTGAAGCTCATGGACAAACCATTCATGTACGCAGTACTGAAAATGTGGGTACCACCGTAGGGTTTACGCTCGATACCAGAAAAGATTAATACCAACTTTTCCCCTGTTGCAAACTACTAAGCATATCTTTTGCCTTGTTGCTCAATGGCAGCGCATTAAAACTGCCATCTTTTTCGACAATGATGAATTGTTTGCAACTATCTACCGTATAACTGAAAACAATATTCCCGATCAGTGTACCCTGCTGAAAAAATTGAAGGTCTCCATCCAGAGGACATTTTGAAGGGACTTTTTTCTGACCATTTAATAATCCTGTGAGTTCTTCTAATGCCTTTGCTTCCTTAGTATTTATTGTGCGTTCAATATTATTTGTACCTGGCTGATTGAAATTGATCACCAGGCTATCGGTACCCGACAAGGCCCTTGTTGTTTCTGACTGGGGAGAAGAGCAGCAAACCAGAAAAATACAAATGAATGGGAGCAGATAACGCATCGTTTTATTTTCTTTCATTTCAGGTTGATCATCCTTCTTTCCTTATCCTTGTCTGTTTTGCCGCTGAATTTGATGGTATCAAAGGCATAATGAGTGCCATGCAAAAAATCGTACCTGCTGCGAACCAGGAAATCCGACATCGTAATCGTTCTTTTCAAGGTCACCGTTTCACCATTCTGCTGCCATTGTATCAGGCCATCTGCACTTTTCTCAAATATTATCGAGGCCGATTCTCCGATCTTTCCCCAGTAAAGTTTGTTATCCTCCTCTTTATCTAAATACATCATCCCCGCAGGGCCATTCCATACCACAGTGTCGTTGCTAAAATGAATATCGGAAAAAGTTTGGTTGACGGAATCTCCATTAATGATCCTGTACTGGTAAATATTTATGATATTTCCAGTCTGCCGGCTGAATAATAGGAAACTACTGTCCTGCCCTTTTTCTAATAACCAGTTCTCATTACCAAAAAAATGTTCCAACGAATCAAACAAATGAATAGGCAATAAATTGAACTCCTTTTTTACTTCTGTTTTTGTTTTGTTGCCTTGCTTGCAACTTACAAAACAAATCGATATAACCAGGATGGCAATTATCAGAGGATGAAAACGCATAGTGCTTTATATAGTTAATAAAAGAAAAGCCTTACAAAATTGCAAGGCTTTTTGGAAAGATCATTATTCTATTAGTTGAATTTTGTCCAGGTTTTCCACCAGGTATCCCCTACAGCGCAGGCGCCGCGATAAGTGACCACCTTGAAATCCAATACTCCGCTTGATGATGTCAGCATTTTAGGATGAGTGAATGATGCACCATTTGATGCAGGAGATCCACTATTAGGATTGAAATCGGGTGCAGTGTAATTGAATGGCGCTACCAATCCCGCATCCGTATTGTTTGGCAACAGGGTATTGCCATAGGCTGCTGTATTGACCCAGCTGGTGATAGAAGCAGTTGAGGCGCCAGTTGGTGTAGTTGAACTAACGGCATAGCTTACCGCATTAGAACTTGGGCCCGCAATGATATTATTTCTGAAATTAAGGCCCCCTGCAGGATCAAGATTATTATCTGTAGGAATCCCTTTAGATGCATCGATCAGTAAACCATTCACGGCTCCGCCATTTCCGTTCCATCCAAGGAAAATGGAATTGAAAATACTTTCCTCGCAATTCCGTCTTAACTGAGCTCCTGCCAGGAATAGGCTGTTCCCTATAGAATTGGCAGTAACCTTGGGCCCAAGCAAGGTCATATTGCTGAAAACAGCTGAGGTCCTAACCGGGTTAATGGCAACCGCGTTATTGGCGCTTACAGGAATAGGTACTAAATAGGTTTTTCTGTCTGACCCATTTGCGTCATTATCACACTCGAAGGCCTCACTTTTTGAAATATCGGCAACAGCGCTATCACGCAGAGAAATACCAAATTGTACTTTACCGCTAAATCCGTTATCTGTGTCAAAATCATCATCTAATGTCCTGAATGAGATCAGGTGTCTGCAGTTTACCGAGCCACCGAACCATTCAAAAGAATCATCATTGGCATAGGACACCTGAACATAATCAATGACGGTTTGATTTCCAACACCGCCGAATGTAAGGCCATTAATTTCTTTATCGGGAAGAAATGCATACCCTCCATACTCTATACGAACATAACGAAGTACGCCACTATTGTCGGCAATATTAGACGACATACCCAGTCCATAAAGGCCAAGGCCATCACTATTATTCACTCCTCCTTCAATCTCGCCTACCCCGTCAACCCCGTTGAAAGAACTATTGTTTGGAGCTTGGCCAAGTAAGACAAGACCTGCCCAGTCACCTCTTTGCGGATTGGATGCTTCTGAAGTAAATACGATCGGTTTATCGGCGGTGCCATCAGCAATTATCTTGGCGCCTCGGCAAATGATCAGAGCTCCGTTCTTATTTAGTTCGCCTACAATCTTTGTTCCGGGTTCAATAGTCAGGATAGCGCCGTTGGTAACATAAACAAGGCCTCTGAGCTTGTAGGTATAATTGGCTTTTAAGGTCCTGTTTTGAATGATCCGGCCTTCCAGAATAGTATTTTCATCTGAAGTACCGCCGCCAACGACGGTTGTATTGCCGTCGATCTCGATTTTGCGGCAACCAGAATTAAATAAGGTGGCCGCAATTGCTGCTAAGAGAATTAACTTCTTCATATTTGTTTTTTATAAATTATTTATTTGATGTTGTAAGTGAAACTCAGTGAAATATTAGAACCATATTTTCGATTAATGGCCAGGGCATCTGCAGAACCCTTCACATATTTTTTGTTATTATCGATATCATGGTAGAAATAAGCACGACGATTGAAAATGTCGGACACGTTTAACCTCAGCTCGCCCTTTTTCTTCATAAGTTTTTTCGCAATCTGAAGGTCCAGCAATGGCCTGGGCGCTTCCCAAATGGCGGGAATATCCTGGTTTCCTACAAACAATATCCGCCTGCCGATCTGGTTAAACAATAAAGTAGTGGCCAGTCCGGATTTTTCATGATCATACTGTAAACCAAGATTAACCAGGTAAGGCGATTGTCCCTGCATAGGACGATCCAGGCTTTTTACGCGATTATATATATAGGAAAGATTTCCCTGTACTGTGAAGTTTTTAAAGGTATTGACCATATCCAACTTCTTTCGAAATTCAAGCTCTGCACCAAAGGCAGTTGCCTGTTCAGGCTGCACGTAATTGAAGGTATTGGAAGTACCCACCCCGCTCTGATTAAAGTATAATTCAATAGGCTGCTTGAAATATTTGTAAAACACACCAATAGTGAACAACTCTCCGGCCCGGGGATAGACCTCATAGCGCAGATCCGCATTTGTCACTTTTGTCCTGTTAAGACTGGGGTTACCCAACACGGTAGCTCCTAATTCAAAATCAAAGAAGGCAAAATTTGTCAGCTCCCTGAACTCAGGGCGGATCACCGTTTGTGAACCACTTAGCCTGATATTGGTCTTGTTATTTAGCTTATAGGTAATATTTACTCCTGGAAGAAAATCAAGCTTTTCATTATTTACGAACCGAGGGTCACTTTTTCTTACACTTCCAATCAATTGATCGAAGTTTTCCATTCTAACTCCCCACACGGCCCTTAAGTTATTGGTGATCTGGTTGTCAAACTGAATAAAGGCGGCATTGAGGATGCTATTAGCAAGATAACGATATTGGTTGCCGGCAATCTCATCAAATCCAAACTTGTTTCCTGTACCATCACCAAAATTTGCCGGATCAAAAACTTTATCTTCTGTCAAAAGCCTAAGGTTACTATTATCTGTTGGAAGATAAATACTGAAAGGCCTTGAATCGAACAATCGGTCCTTCACCTGAAGCATATAACCCACTTTTACCGACTGTGTCATTTTTGATAGCAAGAAATTCTTCGCAGCATCGGCACCTGCAGTATAGATGTAATCGCTGAGGTAACCGAAATAGCGGCTGCCTGTTTTTTGCGACCGGGTGTTGGAGATCAGTAAATAATAGGGTTGATTGGAGCCGGCGGTGACATTCTGATTGTATTGAACCCTTCTTTGGTCAGGGACGTATTGATCCAGGATATTAAAACTTCCATACCAGTGGAACTTTGATTTAATGGAGGGGAGATTATGATCTCCTGACAACTGTGTATTGAAAAAAGTATTCGATTTAAAAGCCAATTCGCTGGCACGTATATTCTCTCCGTTGATAGGATCACTTTCAAAATCCTTACCCGTCCTCCTGGTAACGTAATCTGAGGTATTTACATTGAGAATATTTTTAAAGGAAATCTTATGATTGTTGCCCAGTTGAAGGGTGATATTTCCCAGTGCTCCAGCCAATATATCCTGGCTGTACTTTTGATTATTGTAATCGAAATTCAGACTGGCTATACCATTTTGGACGCCAAAGAATGCATTGTTATAATCCAGCCTCTTATTACTCCGGTTATAGGTCAAAGCGAGAACAGTACCTAACTTGTTTTTCTTACCCAGGTTCCTATTCATTCCCCCGCTTATCTGCAGGTTCGTGTTCAATGCGGAAAAAAAGTTATTATTTGTTGTTGAAGATGACCAAACATTTTCAAGCTGCTTGCCAAGATTAGCTTTTTCCGCCCGTGATAAGGCATTGAATTTGGATTTAAGAGGAAAAGATGCCGGGAGCCCGCGTGTGCCATCTTCAAATCCCAGCCAATCGGTCTTGCCACCGCTATAGGTGTAAAAATCCTTCCCTATGGTCTGTGTATTGAAACCTGTGCCAATCTGAATATTCATGAAATCCGATGAAGGCACATCTTTAGTATTGACCTGCACAAGTCCACCAGCCCATTCGCCCGGAAATTCAGGAACAAATGCTTTATTGATTATAATATTATCAATCATGGCCGAAGGAAAAATGTCGAAAGAAAAGGTTTTCCTGTCGGGTTCTGTACTACTAAGCAATATTCCATTTAACATGGCCTGGTTATAGCGATCACTAAGGCCCCGCACCACCAGGTATTTACCTTCCTGGATAGAAGTACCAGGAACTCTTTTCAACACCTCACCAGTGTTTTTATCTGGTGACCGACGAATGGCTTCCGAGCTGATGATCTGGGCCACTGTATTCGTATTCTTCTGGAAGGAGATGGCGGAATTGATGGTCTCTTTTCTTGCAGAACTCTTAGAAGTGATGATCACGTTATCCCCCGAGGTAGTCTTAAGTTGAAGCGTAACATTCAATTCATTTACCTGGCCGCTGACTACTTCAACATCAGTGACAGTTTTGGTTTCATACCCAACTGCCGAAATATCCAACTGGTATTTTTTGCCACTGCTCAGGTTAAGTAAAAACCGACCCTCGATATCGGTGGTCGTACCAGTATTAGTTCCTGAAATTTTTATTGAAACAGATGAGAGGGGTTCATTTTTTTCATTCAGTACCTTGCCGCTAAGCTTAATGGTTTGCGCCTGAGCCGCAATAAAAAAAATTGTCGAAAATAATAATGAGAAGATGGTCTTTTTCCCTGCCTGCATGATCTGTTGATTTGCGGCAAAGGAAGCATCGCAAGGTTAACCGGCAGTTACGGGCAGGTTAAGCAATTATGACCTCAATGTTAAGCGAATATTAACTGCTAAAATCTGAACTGCAGACGGCAGGTAAATACATTATCCCGAAGGTCTTTAGTATATCCCGTAAGTTGACTGTTTTCATTCTTAATTATATCGTAATAAAACGTGATACGGGTTTGGGAATTAAAATGATAGATATAACCGATTCCCCAGGTTTTAAATTTTATATCGGCAGAACTGAGACTGGTACCAGATATCCCTATCTCATTTTCTTTGACTTTAATATTGGGGTCGTACCAATCATATTTCAACAGAAGCTGGTTTTTGCGATTCACGATATTTTGTAAAAAATAAATGAATGCCCCATCAAAATGGCGCAGGTAAGTTGGCTGTGCAATTGGAAGTGTTCCCGGGTTAGTTGTAGAATTCGCCGTTCCAGGCTGAGTGCCCCACCAATATTCCGCTCTCATTTCAGTTTCACCCCATTTATGGTGCCATTTGACTTGCATATCCGCTCCATAATAATGCCGGGGTGAGGAACGGCCATAATTTTTTTCAGAAGAATCGACTACAAAAGTTTTATTACCAAGATTATTCAGTCCACTACTGTACACATATTTCGTAGCGTTTTTCCACCCGCCTCTTAAAAGCGATAACCCACCAGAAAGATCCCATTTTTTTATACTGAATGGCTTAATAGTAACGCGGCTGATAAAATCTTTATGGCTGTCAAAATCTGTCGTGCCTGATGCACCCTGCCCATTAAAAAATCCAATGTCCAGTTTAAAATGATAGAGTTTATTGGATTTTTTCAATGGGTCAAAACTTGCCATCACTCCCATATCACGTTCTCCTGGCATAAGTATCTGCGACATTCTCCCTCTCTCAGGCGATTCACGAAAAGAAGATCCAAGGTTCACTTCATAGCCAAAAGGTCGTGCGAAAAAACCTGCAGTAACTGAGAAAACGTTATGATCGGTCTCATACAATCGGATAAACATATCCCTGACGATCACTCCTCTTTCAGGAGCATCGATCTGAAAAGTGAAGAGGGCCTTGGGCATGTTGTTTTTTGCAGTCAGCAGGTAATCGATCTTAACCCTGGCCCTGCGCAGCATAAAACGACTTCGGGAGAACTGGGAAAAATTTCCCCCCTCATAGCTTGCTGCCCCATCTGACTGTGCAACCTGGTATTGCGGTTGCATATAACCGGAAATCCGCAGGTTTTCAAATCGTTGTAAAACAGGTCTGATGGTATCTTTTAAATAAAGTGAAGTATCCAGATCACTCAGGTACCGCTGGGAGATTCCTTCATGATAAATACCTATGAAAAACAATAGCAGAAACAGGCGGAAAGCAGGGCTGAGCATAAATTCCTGGTTTTGGAGATAGATCAAAAATAGAACTCCATGTTATTAAATCGTTACCCTAACTTTATTTCTATATTAATAAATCATTAATTCTCCGTTCTGGCCTGACCCTGCCGATCCAACCCGGTATTTTCGTAAAACCTCCCGGCTCTAATGGGATTAAACTTTTAACCATGGCACTTAATTCTTTCCTGAAGATCTTCATGCCGAAGAACAATCTATTCTATGACCTTTTTGAAAAAGTGGCAGGCAATGCAGCCAAAATGGGCAGCCTGTTAAGAGATGAGGTGGCTGAACCGGATTTTGATAAAAGGGCCGCTATAATCGTAAAATTAGAGGATCTCGAACATGCTAATGATGAACTGACCCATAACCTGTTTACTGAACTGGGAAGAAATTTTATTACCCCCTTCGATCGTGAAGACATACATTATCTCGCTACCTCATTAGATGATGTAGCCGATTATATTTATGCTGCCGGAAAGAAGATCAACTTTTATAAAGTGAATCCAAATGATCCTGGAATGCAGAAATTCTCTGAGCTGATCGAACAGGCAGCAAATCAGTTACAAATAGCGGTAGGGGAACTTCGCAACATGAAGAATATGCGTAAGATCACTGAAGCATTGGTAAAGATCAACAGCATTGAGAACCAGGCCGACGATATTCTGGATTTCAGCATTGAAAGACTTTTCAATACTGAGGACGATGCCAAAGAGGTGATCAAGAAAAGAGATATCTATCAGGTAATGGAGATCGTTACTGATAAATGTGAGGACGCGAGCAATGTGATAGAGTCCATCATCATCAAATACGCATAAGCTGCCCTATGACAAGTTTTCTTATCACCGTTATTGTGCTGGCGCTGGTATTCGATTTTATCAACGGGTTTCATGACGCCGCGAATTCCATAGCCACCGTTGTATCTACTAAAGTGCTAACTCCCTTTCAGGCGGTAATCTGGGCTGCCGTTTTTAACTCCCTTGCCTTTTTCATTTTTAAAGATCATGGAGTTGCAGATACCGTTTCCAAGACCGTAAAAGCAGATCATATCATTGGCGGAAGTCACGTGATGATGAATGTGATCTTTTCAGGACTGATTGCTGCTATATGCTGGAACCTTTTAACCTGGTGGTTAGGCATACCCTCTTCTTCTTCTCATACCTTGATCGGAGGTTTTGCTGGAGCTGCTATTGCCAGTGCGGGATTCGGTGCCATCAATATGCAGATAATCCTTAAAACTGCCAGCTTTATTATTGCAGCACCATTGATCGGTATGATCATGGCCTTTATTATGTCGCTATGGTTTCTGAGTTCCTTTAAAACGGGCTGGACCTCCAAGATATTTTCAGTGGCTGTTTTGGTATTTGTAGTTTGGTTTCTTAATCATAATCTGGTAACCAGCGCGGAATCCCTGAAAGGAAAAACGCATTATGATTCTTATATTTTGCAGGTGATCTTTTATACTAAGAATTTTAAATGGATCCTGCTTTGTTTCATTCTATCTGTGATGGCAATATTTGCTCTTTTTCTAAGTCATCTGAATGCACACAAGGCCCATGTATGGTTTAAAAAATTACAGTTGGTTTCCTCTGCCGCCTTTAGTATTGGTCATGGTGGTAATGATGCTCAGAAAGTAATGGGTATTATCACAGCTGCATTGATAGCAGGTGGACAGATCACGGATATTGGGCATATGCCTAATTGGGTACCCATTGCCTGTTATACGGCTATTGGTCTGGGTACTATGAGCGGTGGTTGGAAGATCGTGAAGACCATGGGTACCAAGATAACTAAAGTAACTCCTTTTGAAGGTGTAGCTGCTGAAACTGCGGGTGCGCTGACATTGTTTATAACAGAAGCATTAAAAATACCCGTAAGTACTACCCATACAATTACCGGAGCCATTATGGGTGTGGGTGCTACAAAAAGACTCTCTGCAGTACGCTGGGGCGTAACAATTAACCTGATCTGGGCCTGGATCCTGACTATTCCAGTTAGCGCCTTCTTAGCGGCCGGTGTTTATAAAATTGTAACGCTGTTTTAGTTCATACTTGCTCAAAAATGAGGATTTTTGCCATATGGCTAAAATTCTTGTTACCGGAGGATGTGGATATATAGGCTCTCACACGATCGTTGATCTTATTGAACACGGTTATGATGTGATTTCAGTAGATAATAATTCACGTTCAGGTGCCGGGCCAATGAATGGCATTGAACAGATCACCGGTAAAAAAATAAAGAATTATAAGGTCGATCTCTGCAATTACGATGACACTTTTGCCATTTTCCAGGAGAATACTGACATTACCGGGATCATTCATTTTGCCGCCTATAAAGCCGTCGGTGAATCGGTAGAACTACCCCTGCTTTATTTTGAAAACAATCTTGTTTCGCTGATAAATCTCCTTAAATGTGTGCAGGAATTCTCTATCCCGCATTTTGTTTTTTCTTCTTCCTGCACTGTTTATGGAAATCCTGAAACCGTCCCTGTTACAGAGCAAACCCCAATAAAACCTGCTGAATCTCCCTATGGTTCCACTAAACAAATGGGAGAAACCATCGTTGAACAATTCGCGTATGCTGCCGGTACTCATTTTATTTTACTTCGGTATTTTAATCCCGTAGGTGCGCATCCAACCATTCTGATCGGCGAAACACCAATTGGTAAACCACAGAACCTGGTTCCTGCCATTACGCAAACAGCTATTGGATTATTACCAAAAATGTATGTTCATGGTTCGGATTATCCTACCCGTGATGGATCCTGCGTTCGGGATTTTATTCATATATGTGATATAGCCGCGGCGCATACACTGGCGCTGGATTATCTGCAAGAAATGGAAGGAAAGGATCATATAAATATTTTTAATTTAGGTTCTGGCAATGGAGTTACTGTTCTTGAAGCTATTCGAGCATTTGAAAAAGTGAGCCAGATAAATCTTAATTATGAAATGGGCCCCCGCCGTCCCGGAGATGTGGTATCCATTTATGCAAATAATGATCTGGCCAGAAAAGAATTAAAATGGACTCCCGAGTTTAGCCTGGATGAAATGATGCTTACCGCCTGGAAATGGGAGCTGAAAAGAAAATCGGAGGACCAGCAGAATAGGTTGATACCGGGATTGAATTAATACAGGTTGAGCTGTTGAGCTGTTGAGCTGTTGAGCGGCCACCAAATTATTTCAAATCTTCGCTCAACTACTCAACCTCTCAACAGCTCAACATTCCCTCAACTCTTCCCAACTTTCCTTTACTTTGCAGCAATCTACAAACTATGCTAAAAGAGATCACTTCTACTGGTAATAAAGATACACGCAGCGGTTTTGGAGATGGCATTGCTGAACTGGGCAGAACAAATCCAAATGTGGTTGCGCTGACGGCCGACCTGGCGGGTTCATTGAAGCTGAACCAATTCATGAAAGAATTTCCTGAACGATTTATACAGGTAGGAATTGCTGAAGCCAATATGATGGGTATCGCCGCAGGACTTACCATTGGAGGTAAGATCCCTTTTACTACTACGTTTGCAAATTTTTCAACAGGTCGTGTATATGATCAGATCCGGCAGTCCATCGCTTATAGCGGTAAGAATGTAAAGATCTGTGCTTCTCATGCGGGTGTTACATTAGGAGAAGATGGTGCCACGCACCAGATATTGGAAGATATTGGAATGATGAAAATGCTTCCGGGCATGACTGTGATCGTTCCATGTGATTATGCACAAACAAAAGCGGCTACCATCGCAATTGCTGACCATAAGGGTCCGGTTTATCTTCGTTTTGGAAGACCATCATGGCCTATGTTTACAAAGGCTGAAGATTTTGTTATTGGTAAGGCTCAATATTTTTCTGAAGGAACTGATATCAGCATTTTCGCATGTGGCCACCTGGTATGGAATGCGATACAGGCCGGTGCACAGTTAGAGGAAAAGGGATATAGCGTAGAGGTGATAAATATTCATACTGTCAAACCACTGGATGAAGAAGCGGTGATCAACTCCATCAAAAAAACAAAATGTGCCGTTACGGCCGAAGAACATAATATTATTGGAGGCATGGGCGATATGATAGCGCAATGCGCGGCAAAACATTTTCCTGTTCCTTTTGAGTACGTAGGCACAAAAGATACCTTCGGTGAAAGCGGTACCCCTGCACAATTATTAAAAAAGTACGGAATGGATGTTTCGGATATCGTGGAGGCGGCGGAGAAAGTGATGAAGAGGAAGTGAGGTTGAGAAGTTGAGAGGTTGAGAGCCTTTGGCTTAGTTGAGCGAACCCTCAAATTATTTGAATTTTCACTCAACCCCTCAACTACTCAACCCCTCAACCTTTCCTAGTACATTTACGTTTTAAACAAATTGCCATAATCCTTGTCTAAGAGCATCAAAGCCTCCTATGTCCCTTACCCTGATTAGTGATAGCGAATTGCTCGTACAGTTTCGTAACCCGCATACGCGGGAAAAAGCCTATACCTCAATCGTCAGGAAATATCAGGAAAAACTTTACTGGCATATCCGTCGAATGGTGGTTGATCATGATGATGCGAACGACGTATTACAGAATGTATTAATAAGAGTTTGGAACGGGTTGGAGAACTTCCGTGAGGATAGCCAGCTTTACACCTGGCTTTACAGGGTGGCAACCAACGAATGCCTTACTTTCCTGGAACAGCAAAAGAAAAGATCAGCAGTTTCACTCTCTGAAGTAGAAAGCGGATTGGAAAATAAAATAAGGGCCGACAAATATTTTGACCCTCGGAAACTGGAGTGGAAATTACAGCTGGCTATTCAGCAACTACCTGATAAACAACGTATTGTTTTTGGCTTGCGATATTATGATGAGATGCCATATGAAGAAATGAGCCGTGTTTTGGAGACAAGTGAAGGTGCCCTGAAGGCCAGCTATCATCATGCTGTTAAAAAAGTTGAAGACTATATCCTGAACCATTAAACTTTGGCAACTGAGAACCATCCAATTAAAGTAAAAACCCTGAGCAAAAGATAATGAACGAGAATAACCATATAAAGAATGAGCTGGCTGAACTGAACAGCTTCCTGGCCAACTCTGGTCGGGAACAGGTTTATACTTTGCCTGCTGGTTATTTTGATACCCTGGCCGAAACGATCTTAAAAAGGATCAGGGCCGGGAAAATGGAAAATGCGGCAGATGAGATCGCTAACCTTTCTCCACTTTTAAAATCTCTGAAAGGAGTGAATCCTTATTCAGTGCCTGCTGGTTATTTTGAAAACCTGCAAGTAAAACCAAGGGCAAGGGTGATCTCTATAACTCATACCCGTTGGTTCCGCATGGCCGCCGCCGCGATGATCACCGGTATTTTTGTGATGTCGGGTTTTTATATTTTTAACGGTCGTAGCATAGATAAGGCCCCGATGGCAAAATTCGCCCGCGACGTAAAAAAAATGAATAACACTCAAAAAGATAATCTTATTGAATTCATTGATGCGGGTCTTACCGGTAAGGAGCAAGCCCATAATAACAATGCAGAGATCAAAACAAATGAAATAAGAGCGCTGCTTCATGATATTCCTGCAGATGAGTTAAAAGATTTTCAGGAGCAGACAGAAGATATTAATGATGTATTAATGACCAATTAGTGTGGAATGAAAAAATGTGTGATCATATTATTGACCTTGATTAGTTTCCTTCCCGGAACTGGCTTCGCGCAGGATGAACAAAAGCAACCTGTGCAGGAGAACAAGATCCAGGAAAGAATGAGGGAATATATTCAAAACAGGCTTGGCCTATCACGTAATGAAGCGGATAAGTTCACTCCTCTGTTTGTAAAATATTTTCGTGAGTTCGCTCAAACGCATCGCAGTTTTCGCAGTGATCGATTGGTGCTTCAGCAAAAAATAATTGAACTACGCCTGCATTACCGTACTGAATTCCGCCAGGTAATGGATGAGCAAAGAGCCAATAAAGTATTTAAATACGAAGATGAATTTCGGCAGGAGGCTGTCCGGATTCTGAAAGAGAATCGACGTGATATGATGGACAAACCGGTAAGAAGAGATAGAAGTATCTTTTTAGACTGATCCGGGATCAACTCCAAACCGGCGTTTTTATATCGTGATAGAATAAAAATTTCCATTTCTCTTTATTACCTTCTTCCCACCAGGCCCTTCTGTATTCCATCGCCTTTCTTCCGTCCGCATCATATTTAGCTACAAAGCGATGTTTCATCTGTTGTAGTTGTGGCGCTTCATCTCCTCCATAGAAAATTGTTTCTCCTTCTTCCCTGATCCAGAATACCTGGTGAAAAGGAGAATGTGCCCCACTGACCCTGTATTCAATATAATCATCAATAAATCCATCTCCATTCAGCTTTATTACCTGCTTATTATCTCTGAGACAATCCAGATCACTGGTAACAAATGAAGGAAACCCTTTTTCATAAGCAAAGTCAAGTTCTTTTTGCTGGATATAATAAGTGGCCTGAGGAAACCCCCCTATCCCCCCTGCATGATCTTTATGCAAATGACTAATTAAAACTTTTGTCACCTCAGAAGGATTGATATGTTGAGCCATCAGGTTCTGATGTATTTGCATCCTCCCCTGCTCATCAGAAAAACCAAGACCTGTATCCAGTAAAAGAATATCACGTGAAGTGATGACAAGAAATGGTTGTATCTCCACTAGCAAACTCCCTGCAGGTCTTTTCTGCAGGTCATGCTCCTTCTCATCAAAAGGCACAAACAGTTTTGATTTATCAATAGTAAAACTTCCTTCTGATAACGGAATGGCTTTCATTCTGGTTAATCATTAATCATTACTCACTATTAATTATTCATTACTCATTATTCAATCCTCAACTTTCTCAACCCTCTCAACCCCTCACCTCAAAACCATATGCCTGTCCGCATCCAACCTCAACAAAATAAAAAGCAACATCGTAAACGTAAGCAGCGAAGTACCTCCATAACTAATGAATGGAAGTGGTATTCCGATCACAGGAGCTAATCCGACGGTCATAGATATATTGATGAAAATATGAAAGAAGAAAACACTGGCTACACCATAGGCATAGGTTCGGCTGAAAACACTTCGTTGCCTTTCTGCAATGGTCACGATGCGGAGTAATAAGATCAGGTAGAGTCCAAGCAAAACAAAACTTCCAAGAAAACCGAATCCTTCACCTACTGTACAAAATATAAAATCGGTTCTTTGTTCCGGCACAAAATCATATCGGGTTTGCGTAGCCTTCAATATACCCTTGCCCCATAAACGACCGCTGCCAATAGCGATCTTGGATTGTCGCACATTATAACTGCTTTTACTTTCTTTTTTCTTTTTCGCTTCTTCTCTTTCTTCTTCTGTAGGTGCAGTACTTTCTGCATATGGATTATCCTTACCAAACAGATCATAGATCCTTTCTACCTGGTGTGGCTGTAAGATATGCCCAAATACATAAGGCACGGCAAATCGCTGTATACCTACAGATAGGGCCCAGATCAGGATCACCGTTATCACCACGCCTTTTTTCTTCCTTACCATTCGTCGCTGCAAATAAAGAAATAATAAGCCCAGCACTGTAAGGACAATTGCGAGTGTATCTGGTGCTATCAGAATAGAAGCGATCATCAGGGCCGCCAGCGCAAATCCGATAAGCAATACAGCAGCAGGAAGTCCTTCTCTGTACATCACTATGAAAAATGAAAAGTAAACCAGCGATAGTCCGGTTTCATTTTGCATAAGTGCCAGCATTGCAGGCAGAAGAGAAATGGCGGCGGCAATAAGTTGTGATCGGGTCTTTGTAAAATTAGTATCGGGCCTCGATAAATATTTTGCCAGAGCCAGCGCCACAAAGACCTTACAAAATTCTGCAGGCTGAAAATTAAATGCGCCTAATTTGATGATAGACTCCGTTCCCTTGATCCGTGAGTGAAAGGGAAAAACCAGCAATAACAGAAATATTCCCAGCGCATAACCCAGATTGGCTGTGGCAGGAAAAAATTTACTATCTGTAAGAAGTATGAATAAGGCGAGTAGGATTCCCGCCATGAGAAAATAAAATTGCTTACTATAATCTGTTTTGAATCGAAGAAAACTCTGAAGAATTGGATCACCTTCTTTATAGGTGGCCGCGAAAATAGCAATGACACCAATAGCTACAAGCAGAAAATAGATCCAGACCAGGCTCCAGTCTATTCCTTTTGATATGGCGGGATCGCGTTGTGTCATGCCCGGCGGGATGGATCCGAATTTTTATAATTCTTCTTTTTATCTGGCAGGTTCATATCTGGCTTATCAATTTTCTTTTTGTTGCCTGTATCTTTTACAGGACTACCTGTTTTTCCTTCCCTAACTTCTTCCTGTGAAGGGTTATCATCCGATTGCAGTGTATCTTTTATATTATTCAATTCTATTTCCAACTCTCGGGCCTGTTCCCTGCTTCTCTTCAGTGAATCCATTTTCCGCATTTCGATCACCATCAATGGCGGGATCAGATTGGTGTTTGACATTCTTTCTACCAATGGCATCCTGTTGGCGGCAATAGTATCATTTAGATATTTTTCGATCATCAGGCTGGTAATTGGCGCTGCATAGGTTCCACCGAAACGTCCGCTATTTTCTACCACACACATGATGGCGATCTTTGGATTATCACGGGGAGCGAAGGCCGCAAAAAACGAGTGATTGGGTTGCTTCACCAGTTCTCCTTTTATTACAGCGTAATTTTCCACTGTACCTGTTTTTCCGCATACTGTAATACCAGGCACCTGTGCACCACGTCCTGTTCCGCTTTCCATTACACCCTGCATACCGTCATGTACCGCTTCGAAAATACTGTCCGGAATATCGATGGGTACCAGTTTCTTTTTATACTTATCAAGCAATCCAAATTTGTCGCCGCCTTCAATAGAGTCTACAATATGCG
Source organism: Chitinophagaceae bacterium (assembly GCA_043742885.1). GTDB lineage: Bacteria > Bacteroidota > Bacteroidia > Chitinophagales > Chitinophagaceae > JJ008. Next base: position 19,980 of record JAYTXP010000151.1, read on the forward strand.
GAATGATATACCATCCTTTATTAGCGATATAAGCCATCTCATTTGCCACCTGTAATGGTGTGGCATTCACTTCTCCCTGTCCGATACTTACAGAACGGAAACTGCAGAAGTTCCAGTGACCGGGACCGAATCGTTTCGGGTTATTAAAATAATCAGGAGTAGGAATATTTCCGCTTCTCTCTGTGGGTACATCCACTCCCAGTTTATGTCCCAATCCAAACGCATACATATATCTATCCCATGAACGCAGACTACTATCCATGCTCGGATATTTTGGATTATTGATCACTCGTTGCATCACATTCGCGAAATAAGTATTGCAGGAATGGGTGATCGCCGTCTTCAGATAAAAGGTTCCCGGATCCAGGCATTTCATTGGCTTGCCATTTCCGCAACCATAAAAAGCGCCGGAGCAACTGAAGGTAGTCGTAGTAGTGATCATCCCTTCATGTAATCCAACCAGGGCCTGTAATGTTTTGAAAGTTGAACCGGGAGAATAACTGGCATTCACCGCGCGATTAAGTAATGGTTTGCGCGGATCAGAATAGAGTTCGGAAAAATGTTTTCTTCTTTCTGAACCGGTAAGGTAACCCGGATTATAGGTGGGGCTGCTCACCATACATATAATACCACCGGTCTTCGGATCAATGGCCACAATAGATCCAACTTTATCCTTCATGAGTTTTTCTCCAAACTGCTGAAGAGTGACATCAAGCGCTGTATAAAGATTAGAACCGGCTTTTGCGGGAACATCTAAATTACCCTTCTCGTAAGATCCCTGTATGCGACTGAAATTATCTTTGATCAGGTATTGCGTTCCTCTTTCACCCATTAATACTTTTTCATAACTAAACTCAAGGCCGGTCATACCTGCATAGTCACCACTTACATAGCCATCTTCACTATGTCTTTTCAAATAATTGGTATCTACCTCGCCGAGGTAGCCTACTATATTCGCACCCGCATCAAATGGATAAGAACGAATGGGTCTTTCCTGAATATAAAAAGCATTTTGAAAACGCCAGAGATTTTCCTGGATACGAGCGTATTTCTGTGCGGGTAGCGATGCTTCAAAAACCGATGGCTTCTGTGAACTATTCTTGATGATGGCGGTTACGATCCTCTTTTTGAATTCCGATGTGTCGATATCCATCAACCGGCAGAAAAATGCCGTATCCATTCTTTTTGTTTGAGAAGGAGTTACCATCAGGTCATAGGCCAGTGTATTGGTCACCACGGCCTGCCTTTTTCTGTCAAGTACTAATCCACGCGGAGGATAAACCGTTTTTCTTAAAATGGCATTCTCATCAGCGAGACGCTGATACTTCCCGGAGAAGATTTGCAGATAAAAAAGTTGCACGGTGATGATAATGAATGCAACCAGGAACAGGAGGCGTATGATACGGCTTCTTGATTGGTTGAAAGCAGGCATGTGAGGTGGGGAGAGATCGTTTTAACAGGATCGAGAGCAAATTTCGAATTAGACATGAATGCTTCCAAATCTATTTGTATGAATTTGGAAATAATTGTGAATAGTGTATAAGTAAAGAATGATTAGGCCGTGTTGGTCCTGAATTTCAATTTTCTTGGAAACAACAATTCCATGGTAACTACCAGTAATAAACTGATACCCGAAGTAGCAATGATCTTGATAAGAAAATCAAGAAAACTTCCAAAGCTCAGCCATTCCAGAAAGACCAGATAGCCATTGTGAAGTAAGGTTAGTATTAAAACGTAGATCGCGTATGGCGTCCATTGCATTGCCTTGGGTGAAGGTTCGCGGTAATTGAAATCACTGCTGTCCCGGGGAGTCAGGATCTGGATAAGGAATGGTCTTATATAAGCAACCAACAAACTGGCAGCCGCATGAAGGCCCGGTGTCATCATAAAATAATCCAGCGTGAGTCCGGTTAAAAAACCTACCACCAGCAACCATTGACGGGAAATTCCAAATGGCAGCCAAAGTATAAAAAGGTAATATATATAGGGCGTGATATACTTGTGCAGGTGAGGCACTTTGTTCAGGACATAGACCTGCAGGAGGATGAAGAATACGAACCTCACGATATTTCTGAGGAAATCACTCATCTGCTCGTTTTTTTAGGTTCCTCAATTTTCTTTTTAGTATCCTGGGAAAGGTTGGTCTGTTCCTCCAGATCGAGGTTCTCAACAATATGCACCTGCTGGAGATTGTAAAAATTAGCCGCGGTCTTTAATCGCAGTAAATACATGCCCGTAGCGTTATCCAGTTTTACATCCACCACCGTGCCCACCATATATCCCGGAGGGAAATTAAAAGAAACAGAACTGGTAAGTACAGTATCACCCGGTTTTGCCTCCGTCGTTTTGGGAATCCTTTTCAGCAACAAATAGCGGGGGTCATTGCCATCCCATTCAGCTGTACCCAGGTCGCCGGTTTTTTTAAGAGCAACACTTACCGTATTTTGAATATGCAACAAACTCATTACTTCAGAAAAATTGGGACTTACACTTACCACCACACCTACTGCCGCACCATCTGAACTTAGCACTGCCATATTATCTTTTATTCCCTGGTTTGCTCCCCGATCAACCTGGAAATAGTTTTTTTGAAAATTCACCGTATTATAAATTACCATAGCAGAACGTAAATAATATCTACGATAATGCCCCAGCGTATCAAAAGGAACCGAATCACGAATAATACTTACGCTGGTATCATGCACATAAAAATTTCTTTGTGAAATATTCATCAGTGAATCGTTCATCCGGTGTAAACGACGATTCTCTTCTTTCATCGCGAAGAAATCTTCTACCTTATTGTATTGTGTATTTATGCGCCCCGTCATTTCACTGGCCACACCCAGGAACTTGACACGGTGAAAGCGGTTATAGCTGAACAGGAACCAAAGCGATATCACCTGCAGCAGAATAAAACTGATAAAGGTTCGGTAACGACGAAGAAAAAGGAATACGTTTCGCATTATCTCATGACAAAAGGATACTTGTCGTAATTCTTGAGTGAGATACCAGTTCCTCTAACAACACTTTTCAATGGATCATCGGCAATATGCACAGGAAGTTTGATCTTATTGCTGATACGTTTGTCAAGACCACGAAGCAATGCACCACCTCCGGTGATATATAAACCGCGACGATAAATATCCGCGGCCAGCTCAGGAGGAGTTTGCTCCAGTGCTTTTAAGATGGCTTCTTCAATTTTGAAAATACTTTTATCCAGCGCTTCCGCTATCTCCTGATAACTCACCATGATCTGCTTTGGAATACCAGTGACAAGGTCACGTCCATTTACAGGAAAATCATCTGGTGGATTATCGATGTCTTTCGTAGCGGCGCCTACCTGAATCTTGATCTGTTCAGCAGTACGCTCACCGATTAGTAAACTATGGTAACGACGAAGTGCTTCCATAATATCAGCAGTGAATTCATCTCCTGCTATTCGAATAGATTGATCGCATACAATACCTGCAAGCGCAATAACCGTAATACCAGTAGTACCACCTCCGATATCAATGATCATATTCCCTACAGGTTCTTCTACATCAATACCAATACCTAATGCTGCAGCCATCGGTTCATGAATAAGATAAACTTCTTTTGCACCTGCCTGCTCTGCACTATCGCGCACAGCTCTCTTTTCAACTTCTGTAATGGAAGAAGGAATACATATCATCATTCTCCATGAAGGAGCAAACCATGGTTTTTTAGGATACACCAGTTTGATCAATTCACGGATCATCAGTTCCGCTGCATTAAAATCAGCGATCACGCCATCTTTCAATGGACGTACCGTACGAATACTTTCATGGGTTTTTTCATGCATCATCAATGCTTTCTTGCCCACTGCCAACACTTCTTTCGGATTGTTGCGGTTCAATGCAATGATGCTGGGTTCATTCACCACTACTTCATCGTTATGTATGATCAGGGTATTGGCTGTACCAAGGTCCATTGCGATTTCCTGCGTAAACCAGTTAAAAAGTCCCATTAATTTTTCTGATTGGATTTGCCTGAATGCTCGCCGCACTTCATTTGAGCGGGCCGTCACACAGGGTATGTAAAGTTCAAGGAAATAATTTGATTTTTCAAGTAACTTCAAGCCTATTCATGCGCATTATCAACAGAACCATATTTATTTTGTCCATGGTGAGCCTTTTGGCTGATATAGCCAGTGAGATGCTTTACCCTGTAATCCCTGTCTATTTGCAGGAAATCGGCTTCAGCGTTTTCATGATTGGCATATTAGAAGGACTTGTTAATTTCACCGCAGGTATCAGTAAGGGTTATTTCGGCAAGAAAAGTGATGAAAGAGGTTTGCGTCTTCCCTTCGTAAAATTAGGATACCTGCTTAGTAATA
>JAYTXP010000152.1:0-4924 GCA_043742885.1 Chitinophagaceae bacterium
AGTTTAGGGTTTAGGGATTAGAGTTTAGACTTCTCCTGCATGATGCCCAACCCCTCGACAGATTCAGAGCAACACTCCTAACTTCTAACTCATAACTCCTAACTATTTATTCTTAAAGTCCCCTCTTTTCCAGGCATCAATAAATTGTCCCCATGCAGCAGGGTTAAAAATATTCATGGGAGGAATCTGTCCCTGGTATACTGCGCGGTTTGCGATCTTATTGAACTGGAATTTTGTAGCCTCAGTACCATCTACAGGAATGGTGCGCATCCATACCCTTCGGTTGGCAGCACTTGTATTTCTTCGGGCTATTTCAATATCATCGTCGGGGACTTTGACATTTACAAAATCACGGGCGAATTGCTGCGGAGTGGGCCTGGCCCGAATAATGGTGACAGGAAGATATACAGTATCGATCACCATAAGCTGCACCATACTAAACTGATTGCCTTCAAGATTTCTGGGTATAGCAACCGTTTTTGACTTATATGTAACGTGTGTGAATTCTACTTCATCACCTTTAAGTACCACAATGGAAAAAACTCCTGATGCATTGGTGATGGTACCCCGGTTCTGGCCTTTTACTGTTATGCTCACGGCAGGAATACCTATGAGGCTGTCTGCGGTCATAACAATTCCATAAAGCTGAACAACAGAATCCCTTGAGGTTTCAAACTGCGCCTTGGCATTGTTGGAAAAGAACAGGAGAGCGATAAAACTATAAAGTAGAATTTTCTTCACTGTGTCAAAAATAAAGACAAGTTGCTGATTTCGTAAACCAAATTCAGCACAGCATTGGTTAACTTTGCCATTATATCATTTCTTTAACAAGCCAGGCAGGTTCTTCGTGAACAGATCCGGGTGAAATAAATATGATCCCGATGACCATAGAAAAAATAATGGAAGCATTGAGTAATGTGCAGGAGCCTGATCTTGGTAAGGACCTGGTAACCCTTAATATGGTGAAAGATGTGGAGATCGATGGTAACTATGTGTCGTTTACCATAGTGCTGACTACGCCGGCCTGCCCTATGAAGGATATGATCAAAAATGCCTGTGTGAATGCAGTAAAAATGCTGGTGAATAAAGAGGCCGTTGTAAACGTGAAATTCACAGCTAATACCAGCAGTAAGCGAACAGATCCCGGTACTGTTTTACCAAGAGTGAGGAACATTATCGCGGTAGTAAGTGGAAAAGGCGGCGTTGGAAAATCTACTGTAGCGGCCAATCTGGCCCTGGCTATATCCCAGAGCGGAGCAAAAGTAGGATTGATGGATGCCGATATATATGGTCCAAGTGTTCCTATTATGTTTGGTGTAAGAGGGGAGCGCCCAATGATGATTGAAGTAGATAATGAAAAATCCATGATTGCTCCGCTGGAACGTTATGGTATAAAATTAATAAGCATAGGATTCCTGGTAGATGAGAAAAACGCAGTAGTATGGAGAGGTCCTATGGCCAGCTCTGCTATAAAACAATTTGTAACCGATGTATATTGGGATGAACTTGATTATTTGGTGGTAGATATGCCTCCGGGAACAGGAGATATTCATCTTACTTTATTGCAAACCGTTCCGGTTACAGGTGCGGTGATTGTAACCACTCCTCAGGATGTGGCCCTTGCTGATGCAAAAAAAGGAATCGCGATGTTTGGCCAGGCCCAAATGAATGTTCCTATTATTGGATTAGTTGAGAACATGAGTTATTTCGTTCCCGCCGAATTGCCGGATAACAAATATTATATTTTTGGAAAAGATGGTGGTAAGCGATTGGCGGATGAATATGATATTCCTTTCCTCGGGCAAATACCATTGGTGCAAAGTATTCGCGAAGGCGGAGATGAAGGCATACCTGTAATGATGGGGGATGATGAGGTAACAAAAAAATCGTTCCGTGAATTCGCCGATGTAGTAGTAAGAAGTATTGCTATGCGTAATGCGAATATGCGGTCTGAATCAATTGCTGAAAAAGTATAATTAATCTTACTTGTTGCGAGGCCTAACCGAAATTCGGAAGCTTTGTATCATCATAACCAAGCCAGTCTTGCGCATTTCGATACAATAATCTTTTAGTGGATTTTTTACCCAGATCCATTTTTTCTATTAGCCTGCCAGGTTTTGCTTCTCCTAAAGGGAAAGGATAATCACTTCCCATACATATATGCTCGTCGCCAAACAGATCGATCAGGTACTCCATTGCTTTTCGGTCATGAACGAGGCTATCTATCCAGAATCGCCCTATATAATCACGCGGATTGATAGGATTGTCAAGAGCAGTAAGATCAGGGCGGACCTTAAATCCATGTTCGATACGTCCCAACGTAAAAGGGAACGATCCTCCTCCATGCGCGAAGGCCACTCTTAATTTTGGAAATGCTTCCAGCACTCCTCCAAAGATCATAGAACAGATAGCACGTGATGTTTCCGCTGGCATTCCTACGAGCCAGGGCAACCAATATTTGCTCATTTGCACTTCACCCATCATTTGCCATGGATGAATAAATAATGCGCAGCCTGATTTTTCCGCTGCCTTATAAAATGGAAAGAATTTTTGTTCGGATAAATTTTCTCCATTGATATTTGAGCCGATCTCTATCCCAGGCATCTTCAGTTCTTTCATGCAACGCTCCATTTCTTCAATGGCCATATCCACATCCTGAAGAGGCACCGTTCCTAATCCGATGAAATGATTTGGTTCCCCGCTAACCGTTTCGGCAATATGATCATTTAGAAACCTTGATGTCTCCAATCCATCTGCGGGACGGGCCCAGTAATTAAACAATACCGGGATAGTAGATAAAACTTGTATGCTGACATCCGTGGCTTCCATATCTTTTATTCTTGCCGCGGCTGAATATGAATTCTCTTCCACCACTCTGAACACCTGGTCTCCTTTCATCATGCAAGCCTGGCAATTTCTCTGCTCAAGGTGAATGAACTCACCATAGCCAAATTTCTTTGTCCAGTCCGGCATTTTATCCGGCATGATATGAGTATGAATATCTATTCGCAAGGGAAGTTGATTTAGGCAGGCTTGTGAAAACAGTTTATCTTTTTATTGGCGGTTCCATTACCGATCCGCATTTCTCACAGGTACGATGCATAGTGTTTTCCCAGAAGCGATTCATGACAGGAGGTAATTGTTTTACGATATCATCCACATGGAGGGCTTCTTCATATAATTTGTGTCCGCATTTTTCACAGAACCATAGAAAACCATCATCTTCAATTTCTCTTTTCTTTTCGATCACTAATCCTACCGTGCCCGGTCCGCGCTGTGGTGAATGAGGAGTTTTGGGAGGCAATAAAAATATTTCTCCTTCTTTGATGGAAATATCTTTGAATTCTCCGTGGTCAATGATCCTTACCACAATATCTCCTTCTAACTGGTAATAAAGTTCTTCTGTCTCATTAAAATGATAATCTTTCCTTGCATTTGGTCCGCCCACTACCATTACGATAAAATTTTCCGCATCCTTATAAACACATAGATTGCCTACAGGAGGTTTAAGGAGATCGCGATGTTCGTCGATCCATTTTTTAAGATTAAAAGGTGCCATCAATGCCATGTCTGATTATTTATGCGATGAATGAGGTCCAAAAAATACAACTATTTTCTTTAGGTTTGATGTCATGAATCTTTCTCTTGAAGGAAAATATGCCCTCGTTTGCGGATCCTCCCAGGGTATCGGACTGGCTATTGCTGAAGAGCTGGCTTTACTCGGCGCCAATTGTACTCTGATGGCACGAAACGAAGAATCACTTAAGGAAGCGATTCATGAACTCGACAGCTCACTTCGCCAGCAACATGATATTCAGGTGGCAGATTTTAGCCAGCCCGAGGAGGTAAGGACCGCTATCGCGAACCTGATTTCAAGACACCCTGTACATATTCTCATAAATAATACCGGGGGGCCAGCAGCCGGACCTATTGCAGATGCGGCGGAAGAAGATTTCCTTCATGCGTTTAATCAGCACCTTATTTGTAATCATATTTTGACCAAAGCAGTGATACCCGGAATGAAGAAAGAAGGATATGGCCGTATCATTAATATTATTTCCACCTCGGTAAAAATTCCTCTGAAGAATCTGGGAGTGAGTAATACGATTCGTGGCGCTGTTGCGAGTTGGGCCAAGACCATGGCCAATGAACTGGGCGGATTTCAGATCACGGTCAATAATATTCTTCCGGGATTTACTTCTACTCAACGACTGAATACGCTGATTGGAAATAAAGCGAAAAAAGGAAATACACTGGTTGATATTGTAGAAAAAAATATGCGCGAAGAAGTGCCTATGCGCCGATTTGCGGATGCTTCCGAAATTGCCGCTGTGGCTGCATTCCTCGCTTCACCTGCGGCCTCCTATGTAAATGGTACCAGCATTCCGGTTGATGGTGGCCGCACTGGAAGTATATAATGAAAATGGATCTCAGCACTTCATATCATCTCTCTAATTATATTAACGGAACCATGATTGCCCCTGTTAAGGGAAATTATATTGATAATGTGGATCCCTCTACAGCCACAGTATATGGAATGATACCAGATTCTGATAAAGGGGATATTGATCTGGCAGTAGCTGCAGCCCGATCCGCTCTTGGTCAATGGAGTAAAAGCAGTAATGAATATCGATTCAATATTCTAAACCGTATAGCAGATCTGATAGATGAAAACAGGGATACACTGGCTCTTGCTGAAACCATCGATAATGGTAAGCCTCTTTGGCTGAGCAAAAAAGTGGACATACCAAGAGCTTCATCGAATTTCAGATTCTTCGCTACGGGCATCATGCATTTCGCTTCAGAGTCGCATCAGATGCAGGATCGCAGTATAAATTATACGCTGCGTCAGCCCGTAGGAATTGTTGGTTGTATCTCTCCCTGGAACCTGCCTCTTTATTTATTTACCTGGAAGATAGCTCCG
>JAYTXP010000153.1:0-13195 GCA_043742885.1 Chitinophagaceae bacterium
GCCGGTGGCCAGGATGAAATAGGGTATTTCGCGCCCGGAAAAAATAGCCGCCTGGTTTATCAGTCGATAACTGCCCTGATTCCTGAAAAAGATCGCGTATTTGGTGATGTATGGGATATATGCCTTTTTCGAAAAGCAGTTTGGTTCCGTACACAGAACCGCATATTCCGTTATGCAGATCATGTAATTACTGTTTACAAAGCACCATTCGAATGGTCATACCTGGGTGTTTGCGGAGATAAACTGCTTGCTCATGATTATCAGCAGGGCATTCTTCAATTTACAGGAAACGTATGGAGTCCTCTGGTAAGTAAGAATACATTACCTGTTGATCCCGTTACTGCGATACTACCTCTTGGCTTAGATAGTATTCTTATCACCACGCTGAAAGCGGGTGTATTTGTATACAGCAATAATAATATCTACTCTCTTCACTCTCCTTCTCTGGATAATATTCAAAAAGACCGGATCTATGCAGCTACAAGGATCAGTCATGACTGGATAGCACTTGCGACAAATATCAATGGAGTGCAGATCATTGATACAAAGGGAAACCTGATTCAGCAATTCAGTAAAACAGAAGGACTTCAGAATAATAATGTTCTTTGCATTTATTCAGATAAGCAGCAAAACCTCTGGCTGGGTTTAGATAATGGAATTGACTTCGTTTCATATAATAGTGCGATCAAGAGAATCAGTCCGTATTCACAGGATGGTTCAGGATATACTGCCATCATTCATCACGATAAATTATATACCGGAACCTCTTCGGGTTTATATGTTGTGCCGCTGCAGCCTGTGCAGGATCTGAGTTTTAGCAAGGGAATATTTTCACAGGTAGCCAATACAACCGGACAGGTCTGGGGACTTGCCACTGTAAATGATCAACTACTTCTCGGTCATCATGAAGGTGCTTTTATTGTAAAGGATAATACCGCCATTCCGCTTTATAATACAGGAAAAGGCGTTTGGAATTTCATACCTGTTTCATCTGTTTTCCCTTCTCCCCAAATGATTTCAGGCACCTATCGTGGCATCACTTTTTTTAATTATAGCGGCAATCATTTTGTGCCAGCTGAACAAGTTCCCGGACTGGATGAATCATGCCGGTTTGTGGCAATAGACGACCAAAAAAACATATGGGTCTCCCATCCCTATCATGGTGTTTATAAAATAACAAAAACTGAAACAGGCCGATTTCAATACCGGCTTTATACTGTAGCAGATGGATTGCCTTCCACATTTAATAATCATGTATATAAGATCAACAATGAAATTCTCATAGCCACTGAAAAAGGGATATATACTTATGATGCAGGTATGAACCGGTTTATTCCATCCTCTTTTTATAAAGAATTACTTGGCCAACAAAGTATCCGATATCTCTGTGAGGATACAGAGGGCAATATCTGGTTCATTCACGAAAAGCAACTCGCCGTTCTTGACCGAAGTGGAAAAACTCCACTGGTGATCCGAATTGCTGAATTAAATAACAAATTGCTGAGTGGGTTTGAATTCATTTACCCGGTAAATGCGAAGAATATTTTCATTGGGGGAGAGAAAGGATTTTTCCTCGTGAATTATGAGAAATACAAACAGACCATTCCGGAACTAAGACTGTCAATAAGAAATGTCAGGATCTTCAATCGCAGAGACAGTCTGCTATATGGAGGATACCGGGAAGACAGTAGTAAAGCAGAGACTGATATTGCTAACAACTGGGATAATATTCATTTTGATTATGCCTCCCAGGTATTTGGCCAGCAGGATAATCTTCAGTTCAGCTATCGTTTGAAAGGTTTTGATGATAACTGGAGTGAGTGGACCTCCAAAACAGAAAAAGAATACACCCATTTGCCAGCGGGTAATTATAGTTTCGAAGTCAAAGTACGAAACAACCTGGGAAATGAATCGATGGCAGATCAGTACCGATTCCGGATCCTGCCGCCCTGGTATCAAACTGTATGGGCCTATCTTTTTTATTTACTGCTGACCATTGTAGGCATCTATTATTTATACAAATGGCAGTTGAAAAAATTCCATCTTCAGCAGGCCAAATATGAAAAAGAACAAAAGCAATTGCAGTATCTGCATCAACTGGAGATCGATAAAGCAGAAAATGAACTGGTGACGCTGCGCAACGAAAAATTACTGACTGAAGTAGATTTCAAGAATTCTGAACTGGCCACCAATGCCATGCACCTGGTACAAAAAGGAGAATTACTTGCTAAACTTCGCTCCGAATTAAGTCTGCTGATAAAAGCGGTTGACAATGAAAAGGCTCAGTCCGAGATCAAGAAACTAGTGAAGGTGCTGGGTGAAGATGAAAAAATGGATACTGACTGGAAACATTTCATTCATCACTTCGATAAAGTGCATAGTGATTTTATCGTAGTGCTTAAAGAAAAATATCCATCCATTACCCCTAATGAACTAAAACTATCTGCTTACCTGCGCATGAATCTTTCAACAAAAGAAATTGCGAGGTTGATGAATATTTCTGTTCGGGGAGTGGAGATCAGTCGCTACCGCTTAAGAAAAAAACTGGGGATTAGTTTTGAGACTAATTTGTTTGATTTTTTGATAAACATTAAAAACTAGCTTCGAGCCATGAGCCACGAGCTTAGAGCTTATACAGTTTAAGGCTCAAAGCTGGTGGCTCAAAGCCTTCTTCGTATGATGAACACTGCCGGTACCCCCCTCTCCCCCTCTTTATCCGATACTTTAATAGTTTGTTTACCATTTACTAACAGACAACTACTGCCTCCTCCATCGAGATTGAGGGCCTCCACGCAGCCAAGGTCTTTAAAAATTTGCGCCATTTGAGTGAGATTGGCTCCTCCGGCAATTTTGCTTCGACCTTCGATCATTAAGATAATGAGTTTACCATCCCGGGTATATCCCATCGCTGTACGCGGATGTTTATCGCTGATCGCTTTATTGGCAAATTTTATTTCTTCATTATTTGTCACCTTGATCTCTCCGTTCTGCAGTAGTACAGGACCTCCACCTACGGCTGTCTTCATTTTCCATTTATTTAAGCTCCATCCTTTGTTCCTGAAAAAATAATTATGAGGCATTTGTTTGGAAGAATCTTTTATGGGTAGAATCGGTATTTGCGATGCCGAAGCATATTTCCAACTACTATCCGTGTACAACCAGGCAATATCTGCATCTCGCTTTTTATTTATGCCAAGGGCACTTCCTAACGAATGTCTGTATGTAAAGGTATCCTTTCCTCTTCCAGCGATATTCTCCTGGTTAAATGCCACCAGTTTACCATCTTTTATTACTGCGTTCAGACTGCGATTAGTCTCATAAGAAAAAAAAGTGCAGTTCACTACTGCCAATGGTTTTTTATTTCTTTCATAAAATTCAGATGGTTTCAATCTTCTGTCATGAGAAGTATCCGTAAGGAATTGCAGATTTTTATCTTTCAGATCCGCGATCAGATAATAAGCACGGAAGGGAGAAGTATCAATTGGGTTATCAGTGAAGTAAATATGAACGGATTTGGGTAAGGGATCATATGCAGAGTCAAAATTCTTCCATTGGGAAAATGCAGTCGCATGGAAACTAAGGAAGATGAATAGTAGAGTTGATTTCATCAGAGTTGAGATGTCTTGCCCACATGTTTCTCACTATGATAAGAGCTCCTCACCAGAGGTCCACTCTCTACATAATCAATCCCAAGTTCTAATCCTATTACTTTGTATTCCGCAAATTCATCCGGATGGGCAAATCTTACAACCGATAAATGTTTTCTGGTGGGCTGAAGATATTGACCGATAGTTACTACATCACAGCCATTATCACGAAGATCAGTCAGTGTTTGAATTACTTCTACTTTGGTCTCGCCAAGACCAAGCATGATTCCACTCTTTGTGCGCATACCGCCTTCTTTCAATGTGCGTATAACTTCCATACTTCTCCAGTAACGAGCCTGTATTCTTACTTGTCTTGTAAGACGCTCCACCGTTTCAATATTATGCGATACCACATCAGGGGCGGCATCGATAATGCGTTGAATATTTTCTTTCTCACCTTTAAAATCAGGGATCAGGGTCTCGAGTGTAGTATCAGGATTCAAGGCCCTGACTGCTTTGATGGTGTTATACCAGATAATCGAACCACCATCTTTTATTTCATCGCGATCAACGGAAGTGATCACAGCATGTTTAACTTTCATCAGGTGGATAGCCTCGGCTACTCTTTGTGGTTCATCATAATCTACAGGCTCTGGACGTCCAGTGGCGACTGCACAGAATCCGCAGCTACGAGTACAGGTATTTCCCAAAATCATGAAAGTCGCTGTGCCGGCCCCCCAACATTCGCCCATGTTTGGACAATTTCCGCTTTCACAGATCGTATGTAGTTTGTAATTATCAACCAGGCCCCTAACATGTTTATAGCTTTCCCCAATGGGAAGCTTTACACGTAACCAGTCCGGTTTTTTGGGACGGCCTTCATTTTCTATTACTGTGGGATCGGTCATGGCGGCAAAATTAAGCTCATTATTTGCGCCTGCCAAACATGAGAGCGATATAGCCCTGGAAGTAAAGATTTTTCTCTTTCTGAGCTACCATGATAGGTATTTTGGAACCAAAGAACTCCACGCTGATACCTGCTTCAAGAGCTTTTACTGTTTCGTTGAAGCGTCCATAGTCAAAACGAAGTGCCGCTTTTACAAAAGCACCTGGTTTAAAAGAAAGTTCTTTCCAGCCCTTACCAATTCCGGTACCTCCAAGAATATCTGTTCCAAGAAACTGCAGGCTATCGGCTACAGAATATTTTAGCGTTTTTCCATTGGTAAATGCGGGATCATTTACTTCAATATAATAAGGTCGAAGCATTCCTAAGATTAGTCCGCCATTATAGATAGCAGAAACAGCCACTCCGTTTTTATTACCTTTTTGTCCTAAAATATATTGCTGACCAAAGCCAAGGGCCAATTGATAAAAATAATTTTGTTTTCCATATATGAATGGATTACCCAGGAACAGCGCCTGAGTTGTTGATTTTTCTTCTTTCTGATGTTTGATCTCAGTGAAATCGATACGATAGGTATTAGTGCGACGGTTGGTTTTCATTTGACCCATCTCATAAAAAATACCATAGCCATTGGTTCTTGCCTGCACCCCGAAAATGCTATGCTTACGATAGATCAGCATACCCTCTTCAGATTGCCTGATCATTTCCTTCACTTTTTTCAGCCTGGATTCTTTCTTGTCATTGATCTTTTTTGGGGCCTGGGCATAGATGCTTCCGGCAAACAAAAAAAAGGACAAGATCATCAAACTTACGTTCTTCACTTTAAAGGTTTTATCTGTGGATCAAATGTGAATTTTCACCCTTAGGTATATAAAGTAAATTTAGGGCAAATTATTCATAATGACCTCTTCTGTAGTTTACGATGGCGGCCTGCGGACCACCAATACACACCTTAAAAGCGGATCCACCTTTGAAACTGATGCTCCTGTAGATAATCATGGGAAGGGCGATCGTTTTTCACCTACCGACCTGCTGGCCACCAGCCTGGCCAATTGCATGATCACTACTATGGCCATCAAAGCCAATAATATGGGTTATGATATTCCCGGTATCAGCATTGATGTGCTTAAGATCATGCGCTCCGACCCGCGTCGTGTATCCAGTATTGAACTAAGTTTTAATATCCCTGATGCCTTACTTGAAATTTCGGAAAAAGACAAAGTCATTCTCAAAAACACTGGTCTTACCTGCCCTGTGCAGCGAAGTCTTCATCCGGATGTTGAGGTAAAGGTTGATTGGGGAGCATGGGCTTAAGGCGGATGGGTTATCGCCTGAATAGAAGATCATCGAGTAGATTTGTGTTTATTCAAGACATATTGACTATTCACCACCACTCACCACTCACTACTCACATCTCCCTCCCCAATATCCCCTGCCCTATTCCGCATTCCAAACACCTTTTCTGATCGCAATAGGAAGATTTTAATTCCAGTATAGATTGACTGTCGAAAGAATTATAGCAATGAATTCCAAGTGTTTCAAATTTTCGAATGATGCGGTTATTTTCTGGCGAAATTTGCTGCATCCAATCAATTGCTTTGTCCTTTATTTTTTGATCTCCATGATGATATCCATAAGCAAAAAGAAGTGGACAAACCGTATTCATTAGCATACTATCAACCATAGCGCCGCCCAGATGTTTGAGCTTAAATTCTCTGGCCTCATCCAGTCGGTAATGATAATGCCAGTAATCATTGGCTATTATGTCGAAATTTTTCTTTAATGACTTAATGTTTTCCGATTCCAGTATAATAGAAAATATATGTTCCATCGAATAAAGCAACATGGCTAATTGTGCCAGGCGAATGGTAGGAAAATTGCCCGGTCTCATTCGAAGAAAATGAACGGGCATTAATATCGGGCGCAAGCAGTATTTGTTTCGCTGATAGCGATATTCCTTTTGTAATAAATTGGGATAGGCTTCTTTATATCTTCCATTTAAAAGTCCGGATTGCCCCAGCAAAATGGCCTCTAGTTGTATGATCTGATTCCGATGCCTTGAAATAATATTGAAAGGAATTGATCTTGCCATGGTCTCAAATGCATCAGCGTTGACCGGATTACCGAAATTTCTGGCCATCAACCACCAGGTAGTTTCTTCCCAATGAAAATTATTTTGTGATAGCAGCAATTTGATCTTCTCTGTCTTTCTCATCCACCGCTCTATCATGATTCTATCCTTCCAGCTTTGCAGATGCAGTGTCTCTGTTTCTCCAATGGATGATTGACAGGGAATAAAGCAATCAAGATTCATCCATTGCTCATAACGATCCAGCATTATTTTAGAAACAAGCGGAGAAAGTTCCAGGGTAGGCAAATTATCCGAACCTGCTTTCTTATTGATTTGTTCTTCGTTTTTCCAGATCACATGCAAAATTACATTCCGGTAATTCTCGTCTTCACTATGCTTATGTTGATCCCAATCTGCTTTTCGAATATGCAATTCCACCGAACCGATCCATAATTCATTATTGATCTGTATTCGCGCATCCAGAAAATCAGGACCCTGATTAGTATTCAACCTGCCCGGCTCTATTACCCGAACAGGTTCACCGCTTGTGGTTTCGAGATTGCTAGTATTAAAATGCTGCGCACTCCAGATATACTGCAGTAGTCTTTCATTCATCACCTATTCATTTGCACAAATGCAATTTAGGTTGTTAAATTGGGAGAGGCAATACCACTTTAGTAGGTATTTTGGGATATGTGTGTATCTGTGTACAAAAAACAGCTAGAAGTTTGCAGCTAGTGGCTAGAAGCTTATTTTTCTAATTCCCTAAGTACTCTGCTTACAGGCAACCCCATTACGTTATAAAAATCTCCCTTTATCGACTTGATCCCCACCACCCCGATCCATTCCTGGATGGCATAAGCACCCGCTTTATCGTAGGGCTCGTATTTGTCAACGTAGAATTCAATTTCTTTTTCAGTAAGATCATGAAACTCTACTTCAGTTGTATCAGCAAATGATCTCTCCCTATCGTTCTCTAATATTACTACTCCGGTGATCACTCTGTGTTTTTCACCAGCAAGTGCCAGCAACATACTTACCGCATCTTCCCTATGAACGGGTTTACCTAAAATAGTATGATCGCCCAAAACAACAATGGTATCAGCTGCCAATATTATCTCTTCTGTTCCGGTCTCAGCCTGTACTGCCAGCGCTTTTTCACGCGCAATATAAATAGCAATTTCCTCAGGTAGCATTCCGGGAGGGAACCTTTCATTGGTATTACTGACTTTCACTTCAAATGGTATTTCCGCCCATTCAAGCAATTGCTTTCTTCTTGGAGAAGCCGAAGCGAGGATGATCTTTTTCATAAATAAAAATAAAAAAACACCATAGAAACAATTCCTGTCAGCATTACGAATTTAGTCCAGCTGCTTAACCGATGGTACTGCGCTGTATTCAATGGCTTACTTAATTGAAGTAAAATATAAACCAGGGGTGCCAGCACCAGCACCAAACTATAAGCGATCAGCATCCACCATCTGAATTGCATTACATAGATCTGCAGGACGATCAATAAACCCAAAAGAATAATGATCCATATCATGCAATACATCTTAGCTGCATTCACTCCCCAAACAATAGGAAGTGTACGGCATCCATATTTTTGATCTCCCGGAATATCTTCCAGGTCCTTGACCGCTTCTCTTATCAATGAAATGATAAAAGCAAAACCTGCATAAAGAAAACTGATCCGAAAAAATTCTGCATGTGCCATCCCGTTTGATCCGGTAGCATCAGACAGACTTAATTTGGAAAAAAATATGATCAATATGGTCCAGGCTGTAAGTAAGGAGATCACAAAATTCCCAAACAACAATCCTTTCTTGAAGTTGGTAGAGTAAAACCAAAGCAGCGCCACACAACCTGCATTGCCCAATATGAGATACCATTTATGGGCGAAGGGCAAGGCAATAACAGTTAATACTAATCCGTTGGTGCTTAGCATGAAATGCCAGGCAATGGCCCAGCGGCGATGAATATGTTTATCCACTACCATGCGATCAGGTTTATTTACCTCGTCGATATTGATATCAAAATAATCGTTGATGATATATCCGGACGCAGCGATAAACATGGAGGCGAACATCAGCAAAATAAAATTCGGGAGGTCATTCTGTGGAATTTTACCAGTATACAATTGGTGGTAAATACAGAATTGAAATAGCAACTGGGCCAGCGCAATGAAGAGCAGATTGGGCAGCCGTATCAGTTTTAAAAATGCCGCGATCAACCTCATTTAGTAAATTTCAGGTAATATAATCAAAATGGTCTAGGTGGATGTGACTGATGTATCCTCGTTCCAATCTCCTCTCAGTTTCATTACTTTTTCTATCACATCCCGTACACATCCTTCACCGCCATTTACATGGGAAATATAATCAGATATTGTTTTAATTTCCGCCACTGCATCAGCAGGACAAGTGGCCAGTCCTGCTTCCTTCATTGCTGGCAGATCCGGGATATCATCTCCCATGAAAAGTATTTCCTGCTTTTTCAAACCATGCAACTGAATAAAATTCTTTATTGAAGCAGCTTTATCTTTTATACCCATCTCCACATCAGTGATACCGAGATGGGTGAGTCTGCTGATAACCTGGGGAGCATTGGCACCGGAAATGATCTTTACCCGATATCCTTTTTTAATTGCCAGTTGAAGTGCATATCCATCCCTCACACTCATCACCCTCGCCTGTACACCATTTTCTAATACAAGTACTTTACCATCGGTAAGTACTCCGTCGATATCAAGTATAAAACTGGTAATTGGCTTAAATGCTTCGAGGATATTCATTATTTCTGGTTGTCTCTCCATTCATAAACCCAGGCACTCTGGATCATTTCAAGATGTCCTTCATTTGATTCTTCTCTTTTGCCTTCAAATCCATGGATCTCCAAAATCCATTCCAGTAATTCCGTAAACCGAATACGATATATTTTTCCTTCATTGAAATCATTTCCAAAACGTTCATACAATTTCAAGGCGATGTCTTCATGATCGTTCCAATGGATAGGTGGTTCAAATGTGCTCATACAATTATTTTATTCGCCAAGGAATTGGGACTGATCGGGAATGGTGACTTCTATAACTCCTCCTGCTCCTTCATTTAATAATGACTGACATCCCAGTCTTGAGTTAAGTTTTGGATTTACTGCCCGGTCAATAAAATCTTCTTCCCTGTCGCTGAGTTCTTCCAGGAATTCCATCCCATTGTCTACATACAGATGACAGGTGGTGCAGGCGCAAACACCACCACAATTATGATGAAGATCGATATCATTTTTAAGGGCCAGTTCAAGCAGACTCTGACCATCTTTCACATTTTCCAGGGTGAGAGCAGGGATATCTTTTTGTTCGAAATTAAATTTGACGGTATACATTCAATTCAGGCTTTTACGCGGCAAAATTAACGGTAAATGAAGGAACGCGGTTACTGAATTGGGAAATGTTATACTATACTACTATTTGCCTTCCTGAATGCTTTCTGTCATAACCAGGTATAAATTCCTTAATTGCGGATGAGCTTTCAGCAGTTCAAGGTGTTTTTTGATGGTTTCCCCATCATGTCGCGAAGCAGGACCTGTCTGACTATTCGAGGGCGACATTTCTTCTACACGTTGGGCTGTTTCTTTTATCAGGGGCGCTAATTGTGAGAAATCAAGACCTTCTTTTTTACAATAATCTTCCGCGAGTTTGTATAAATGGTTCACAAAATTACTTACAACTACAGCGGCCACATGTAGTTTGGCCCTTCCCTCATCATCCGCTTGAATTACTTTTTTCCCGGAAATAGATTGTGCCAGTGCTTCCAGCGTTTTCTTAGTTGTATCATCCGAGCCATCATAAAATACAGGAATATCAGGCAGGCTGTTCATTTCTTTTCTGAGACTTTGCAACGGATAGAAAACGCCATGATGCACACTCACACTTCGAAGCGCTTCCATAGGAACTGATGCGGCGGTATGCGCCACTATTTTTTCGGGTAGTCTGATCTCACCGGCCAATATGGGAATAGCCGAATCGGCTACAGCTATAAGATAAAAATCGGCTGTTCGAATGATGGGAGTATTATAATTCGTAGATACAGTATTCCATTCATAGGCCAGGGCACTTGCGACTTTCGAGTCTCGTCCAACTACCTGAACAATGCGATGGCCTACTGATCTGAATTTTCTACCGAGTACGGTAGCCACATTTCCAGTACCAATGATTACTATATCCATGATGGGTTGTTATTTTTGTGATAATGAAGTTCTCTCAGCGCATAGCGCTATCCATAATAAGAGCAAAATTCAAGCTTTGGGCGACCATCTCCAAAAAGAAGGCTGCAGAAAAGGCTTTTGAACTATTCTGTACTCCTCAGCGAAGGAATAAAAAACCCCTTCCAGCCATCTTTAAAGAGGCCGAAATCCTGCATTTTAAACTGGATGGCATTCTAATTAAGGGCTGGCGCTGGAATAAAGGAGGAGAAAGAAAATTTCTGATCCTTCATGGTTTTGAGTCAAGTGTGCTCAACTTCGACCGATATGTGAAGCCCGCCATTCGAAAAGGAATGGAAGTTTTGGCTTTTGATGCACCTGCTCATGGAAGAAGTGGTGGCAAAACCATAACCATTCCTGTCTATCGAAAACTAATAATGGAGATCAATAAAAAATATGGTCCCATAAATAGCTATTTGGCTCATTCATTCGGGGGACTTGCCGTTTCAGTGGCATTGGAAGATATCAGCCATGATGAAAACTGTCGCCTGGTATTGATCGCTCCAGCTACAGAAACGGTGACTGCCATTGATGGATTCTTTTCATTTCTAAAACTGGATCCATCATTAAGACCAGAATTTGAAAAAATGATCATTCGCAGAGGAGGTGTTACTTCCTCCTGGTATTCGGTTAGCAGGGCAATGAAACATATAAAAGCAAGCGTACTCTGGGTACATGATGAAGATGATACGATCACCCCATTAAAAGATGTGAAACCCATTATGGATCTGGGAAAAAAGAATATAGAATTTATGATCACCAAAGGATTGGGTCATCGCAGGATCTATAATGATAATAATGTTCGAAAAAGAATAGCCCAATTTATCTGATCATGAAAAACACTCCGCTTAAATATCTGGCTCTGGGCGATTCTTATACCATTGGGGAATCAGTTCCGCCTAAATTAAATTTTCCAAATCAGTTGTATCGAATGGCTAATGATGAAGGGATACAGATGGAAAGTCCCCGCATAATAGCCAAAACCGGATGGACGACTGACGAACTGATCAAGGGGATAAATGAAGCCAATGAGATCCTTCCGGTAAGTAAAGATTATGACCTTGTAAGTTTACTTATTGGTGTAAATAATCAATATCGGGGAAGATCGGTGCAAGAATTTAAAAATGAATTTTCCGGGTTAGTAGAAAAAGGGCTGGAATTCGCAGTGGGAAAAACAGAAAACATGGTCATTCTTTCTATACCTGACTGGGGCGTTACACCTTTTGCTTCCGACCGCAACCGCCAACAAATTGCTATGGAAATTGATGCCTTTAATGAAGCAGTTGAACAGGTGGCAAAAAGCAGGCAGATACATTATATATATGTAACAAAATGGTCCAGGCAAGCGGATACTATACCAGGACTCCTGGCGGAAGATGGTTTGCACCCTTCAGGAATCGAATATGAGCGCTGGAGCAGGGAAATACTGCAGGTTCTGAAAAAAATTTAAAAATTTTTATACATCCCCTTTCCCCTCTGAAAATAAGCGTTTAAAAAACCAGATAAACGTTTATAAAAGCCCGGTTCCCGAAAAATTTATTATTCTTACCCTAACTTGCAGCCGCTCGAAAGCGGTTTTGTTTTAATACTGTAAATACAAAAATGGCCAAGAACCTTTTAATTGTGGAGAGCCCGGCGAAAGCAAAAACGATCGAAAAGATCCTGGGAAAGGACTTTCAGGTCAAGAGCTGTTTTGGTCATATCCGTGACCTTGCCAAGGCAGATATGGGCATTGATGTGGAGAATGAATTTCAGCCAACCTATATAGTTCCCGCCGATAAAGAAAAGGTTGTTAAAGAATTAAAATCACTGGCAGCAAAATCGGAAGAAGTGTGGCTGGCGACGGATGAGGATCGTGAAGGAGAAGCCATTTCATGGCACTTATGTGAGGTATTGGGACTGGATCCAAAGACCACAAAAAGGATCGTTTTTCATGAGATAACCAAATCGGCTATTATAAATGCAGTGGAGAATCCACGTAAAGTGGATATGAACCTGGTCATGGCCCAACAGGCCCGAAGAATACTTGATCGTATAGTGGGTTTTGAACTTAGTCCGGTACTCTGGAGAAAAATGGCCATGCGAAATAATCTCAGCGCAGGTCGGGTGCAGAGTGTGGCCGTGAGACTGATCGTTGAAAGGGAACGAGAGATTAATGCATTTAATTCGATCAGTGCGTATAAAATTGAAGCATTCTTCAGCGCGAAAGACATCGGTGGAAAAGCCGTTACATTCAGTGCTGAAGGAAAAAAGCAATCGAAATCAGAAGACGCCGAAGTTTTTCTGAAATCATGCATTGGCGCCAATTATAAGGTAACCGATATACAGTTGAAGCCGGGAAAAAGAACACCCGCTCCCCCATTTACTACATCA
>JAYTXP010000154.1:0-28752 GCA_043742885.1 Chitinophagaceae bacterium
CCACTCAGGATGCCAATCGTGGCATTTTAAGTACGCATTTACACAGTGATGGGAACAATGCCGAGATACTGGCAATGTTCAATCCGGGTACACATGCCAATCATTGGTTGAGCGGACAGAAGCTGGCTGATTTTGATGAAGCCGAGATCGGGGAAATGTTCATGAGTCATAAAATGATCGACAGCGCACAGAATTTTCCCAATATGGATGGTCCGCAGGTATTCAAAGTAGCAGTTGATAAATTTCCGGCAGTGATCATGGAAGCGTTGGAGAAGAATGGCCTTCAAACATCCGATATCAGTTTATTGATCCCTCATCAGGCTAATCTGCGTATCAGTCAGTTTGTGCAGCGGAAATTAAAATTGACCGACGACCAGGTATTTAATAATATACAGAAGTATGGAAATACAACTGCCGCTTCAGTGCCTATTGCACTTTGCGAAGCCTGGGAAGAAGGGAAAGTAAAGAAGGGCGACCTTGTTTGTCTGGCAGCGTTTGGATCAGGGTTTACCTGGGCAAGTGCATTGATAAGGTGGTAGGGAGAGGAAGCCGTTTATAAATTAAATTTAATCCCCAGCCCCATTAACTCCTGAATCTGTGTTCTTCTTCTGATATCATCATCGTATATCACATCAATAAGTACAGTGCCTGCGAAATTTTTTGCTATGGCAAAAGTCAGCAGGTTATTGAAAAGTACATCCACATTTTGCGGGTTACGCTTATAGTTACAGAATAGATCAAGGCGACCGATATAACTAAGCGTTTTGGAAAACTTAGTATTATAGTGAGTAGACAAATAAGCGCCGACCTCTGTATTCACTTTTTGAGCCGAGTCCACACCGAATTTACTCAGCATTCTGAAATCCGGATCGATCTTAGTCACCCAGCGAATCGTTGCGGGGGTGATGAATACATCAAAAAAACTTTCTTCACTATGTGTTTTAAAATCCAGCCCCATGGAGATCAGGATCTTTCCAGGCGATAAAAAGTTGGAGATCTTTTCATGACTACTGGTATAATAATTATGCCCACTAAACACCTGTGTATTTACATTTCCAATAAGTCCATAGCTGACATGTTTACTTAACCTATGTTCAAATTCAGAAGTAAGATCGCAGCGGTCATTGGTTTTCCGGAATTTTTTAAAACTGGTAGCATCCACATAACCCAGCTCAAGGTCAAAATAGGAATCCCAGGTGTATTTGCCATGACGATGGTGCATGGATTTATTGAGTATGCCGTTGACCCCAATCAGAAAACTCTCTCCGCCACTGCTCCAGTAACTCAGTGACCCCTGGTTTACATTGATCGTAAATAAACCAGTATGTTTCCAGCCATTGCTGTCAAGGCTATGGATTTTTTTTGCACCCACACGTTTCAATTCACCTACAACCGCCTGACCATGTATATGATAAAAAAACAGGAGAGAAATAAAAGAGAGTATTAATGACCTCATATTCCTTGTTAGTTTTAGTCAAAGTAATCATAAATTTTCATACTTGTCTTCAACACAGAGATACTGAGTAACAGAGTGACACAGAATCAATACTGTTTTCATACCCTCAAAATTGAGAATAACGAATATCTATAATTTCTTTGTTGCTCTTCCCCTCTGTCACTCTGTGTTGTGAGGAGCTGCCAAATACTGGCACCAGCCTTGTATCTTTGTATTTATGAAACTCCTCGCATTGATCTCCCTGCTTTTTTTCTCCAGCCCCCTGTTCTCTCAGGGTTCCTGGCAGATCATACTCAATAAAAAATTATTGATCAGCAGTTCCGTAAGTGATGAGGTGATCAATAAAAAAGCGGTCAAAGGTTCGGATTGGAAAAGCGCCAGTGGGTATCTGGATATTCGCTATAAGCCCGATGGTAATATGTGGAAATATACCCTGCAATTAACGGATGAAGCAGGAAATGAACTATGGAAAATAGATACCTGTTCAATTAAAATTAAACTGAGTACGCTGCGCAAACTCTATGCCGGTAAGAAAGAATTGAAGCTTATTCTCTTTATCAATCCCAGCAATCCCATGATGTCTGCACCATCCCGTCTCGTTCATTTGGGTACCCTGAAACTTCCCTGATCTATGCGCCACCTGCTTTACCTTATCAATCCTATCTCGGGAACAGGGACTAAGGCTAAACTTCAGCAATTAATTGAATCTAATACAAAAAAAGCTGGATTAGAATTTTCCATTTCCCCTTCCCCACCCAGCGGAGACTATCGATCCACTATTGAACATATTCAGAAAAATAAAGTCACCGATATTATAATTGCCGGAGGTGATGGCACCGTGAATCAGGCAGTAGCTGCACTAAAACAATTGGACCTTAATTTTGGAATTATTCCCTGCGGCTCGGGCAATGGACTTGCTTTTGCTGCAGGCATACCTAAATCTCCTGCTGCGGCGCTGGACCTGATTTTCACAGGTAAAAGCACCGCCACCGATGGTTTTTATTTTAATGATCAGTTCGCTTGTATGCTATGCGGTTTGGGTTTCGATGCGAAAGTGGCGCATGATTTCGCACAGCAACCAAAAAGAGGACTTACTAATTATGTGAAGATGGTGGTACGTAATTTTTTCTCCGCATCTACCTTTTCATTTGAGATAACAGTAAAAGAAAATACTTTCCGCACCGAGGCCTTCTTCATCAGCATCGCCAATTCCAATCAGTTCGGTAATAATTTTACAATCGCACCCAGGGCCAGTCTTAGGGATGGGCTCCTTGATGTGGTGATCGTGACCAAACAAAATAAATTAAATGTGCTGCTGAATACATTTTCTCAATTAATGGGAAAGCATTCTCTGCAAACCGATTCATTGATCGACAAGGACAAGGCTGTGATCTATTTTCAAACCAGGGATCTCCAAATTAAAAATCTTTCCTCCGCTCCGCTCCATATAGATGGAGATCCGGCGATAAGTCCAAAATACGCTGATATCAGGGTGTTGCCCGGATGTTTTAATCTGATCAGCGGAAAATAATTAACGGAAATAAACCGGCAGGCTATCGATCAAAGGTTTGCGGTAAAATAATTTTTTGACCTGTGAAAAACTTTTTTGATTCATTGCCGACCGGATGGAGATCACAATATCCCTTTCTTCTCTTTTTGTTAAGTGAAAATTTAAAGCGGCCTTATTTTCTTCTTTATCTGTAGCATACTGAAAAGCAATTTTATAAATGGGAGTACCGCTATGGTTGCTGTAATAAGTCAGCATCTCACTCTGAAAATATTCCATCATCTTAAACCAGTTATGCTGCAATAAAAAAAATGGCTTGGTCATATTACCACTGATATCGTTAGAAACATAAGGGTTTTCCCAGCCACCTGCGGTACGATCGCGTATCTGCAACATCAGCACACCGGAAGTATTATTATTGATCCAGTCTTCAAAACAGGAGAGAAAACGAAGACTGCTCTCTTCGCCGTAATTATCGCGGAGGCCCGCATCCATCACATCAATAATGGGAGAAGAAGGCAACCATACATTGGGTAATACCACGGGAAATGTTGCATTCATTCGAAGCGCAGTAAGAATACGCAGATTATAGGGATCTTGTTTAGCAAAGAAAGAAACGAAATCAATGGCATCCGGATCAACCATGGGCGCACGTGTACTATCTCGCTGACTTTGCATCATGAAACGGATAGGCTGTGTAGAGATCATCATTTTTCTTGAATCACGCGTCACCACTGAATTAAAAAATATTAATGGAATATTGGCCTCCTTTTCATCTTTTACATAATCTTTTAATTGCTTATTTAGATATCCTCGCGTATTATCACTTAGCTTTTGTTCAAATGAATAACCACGATCTTTCAGATAAGTATAGGGACCTACTGTAAATTTCTGGGCAGGCGCCACCAGGTCGCGGGCAAAGAAGGAAGTAAACAAAGGATTCAAAAGATCTCCTGCTATATCATCTACATAATTCGGATCGCCAAGGTGAATGCTGGTATCTGTTTTAGATCGCAGGTAAAGTTCTCGGAAATAACTGGCCCCGATCATTCCTCCTGAAGCGCCATTGATCAGGAATGTTTTTTTCATGATCTCTCCGCCTGTGAGGCTATCGAGGTATTGAAGTACACGTACTGTAAACGTAGCACTACGGTGCCCACCCCCGCTTGTATTGATGAGTACAAGCAAGGGTTTTGAAGAATTTTGTTTTTTCTTCCAATTCTCCAGAATGCCGATCATATTTTGTTTATCCGCCTCTTTATTTTCATTTGAACACATGGCCATTAATGATTCTCGGTCATAAAGGGGTCTCGCTTCTTTGTTGACATAATTCAATCCATAGGCTTTATTCCGCGGATCGATCATATCCATTTTATAGAGAAAATTCAAAGCAAATAGTATGAACACCAGATAAGGAATGCTCCAGCTCTGAAGAAAATAAGTAACGGCGGCGGCTACGCCCAATAGAATTGAAAAAAATATCGTGATGCTGGCGGCAGCAGGTAATTGAAAAAATGGGTTATCAAGCAAAAATCCAATTCCCATTAAAAACAAAAAAGCAATGAACACGGATAAAATGGCCGCTATATGATGACGCTTAAAAAGAGAAGAAATAAATTCATCCGTATAATGAGAAACATCTCTTACTCTTTTTACTTTGAATGGCCCATCCAGATACCATTCCACTTTTACCAGTGAATGATCGTGATAGATCTCTTTTACTTTCGATAAATGAGTGATATAGTTACTTGGTTCCTTCATCGAAGGCAACATTTTCCGAAGTATATAAATATCAGCCCGGAAAAAATACAGAAAGGAGGCAGCGAGAATGAATATAAATCCGGCAAGGAAACCACCAGCAAGAATAATGATCTCGGCAGTTGGTATCAATTCTCTTTGCTGTTCGAAGCGAAATGCCTTGAAGAAATAAAATGCCAGGAAGATGGCAGGAATAACGGCGTTATTGATGCAGTATTTAAGAAAAGGATTAGAGGTGGCTGCGAGAAAACGAAACTGACGGTGAAATAAAATAAAGGTGGCAATATTCCAGCTCATGATGAACATGCCAATGGAAGCGCCTACAATGGCGGTACTCAATGAGTTGACATTTCCAAGGTATTCTGGTGCCAGCATCAGAGAATCAGCACCAAAGGTTTTCATAAATGAACCATTCACTGTGGCAAACAACACAAACCAGAACAGCAGAAGTGCCTGGTATTTCCGCAAATGCAGAAAGACCAGCTGAACAGGAAAAGAAAGGGAAAAGGCACGAAGCCAGGTTCGCATGGAGGAGAAAGGTTGTTATTGTAAGATAGCGAAAAACACTCAATCGTTTAATGGCCTTCTTACCATATACATTATCCATATAAGCGAAATCAATAAGCAGATGGCAACCACCTGATGAGCTTGGGCCAGCCATTCAAACGCGCCCCATTGATTGGGAACGATCTTTAAACTATTTATTACTGTAAAGATCCCCAGCAATGTTTGTGTAAGTACAAGTATCAATGGCCACCAGCGATGACGGGAAAACAGATCCGATCCTTTAATTTTTGAAAGGCGAATGGTAAGCAGGATCACAAGTATAATTAATAAGTAGGCAAGCCCTCTATGTATAAAATGTATGGCGATACGGTTATCGATCAGGTTCAGCCAACCTTCCCGATTATTCATTCCATCCGGCAATAATTTTCCATTGATATCTGGCCATGTAGGTGCAGCAGTGGCCGCTTTATGCCCGGCCATCAGGGCTCCATAAATTAATTGAAAAAACAGCAGAACTAAAATGCCAAGGCTGTATCGGAATGCAGTCGGAGCATGCACTCTTTTTTCTTCAGTTACCCATAATTCTAATGCAAACCAGTAAGTATAACTTAGAAGACCAAGTGCAAAAATAAAATGAAGAGCAAGCCGGGTAGGTCTTACATAAATAGCATCTCCAGTAAGTCCGCTGGCTACCATGATCCAGCCAATAGCCCCCTGCAATGCTCCCAAAAGAAAAAGGATCATCATAGGTTTTACCATGGAAGGCTTGAACCTTTTTTGTATCAGGAAAATAATGAAGGGGACAAGGAATACAACTCCGATCAGGCGAGCCCAGAGTCGGTGAAACCATTCCCAAAAAAATATGAATTTGAAGTCCTTTATACTGAAATCAAAATTCAGGTAATGGTATTGAGGAGTTTGTTGATATTTCGCAAATTCCTGTATCCAGGCCTGTTCATTCATTGGAGGCAGGGCCCCTGTAACCAGATTCCACTCAGTTATGGAAAGTCCTGAGCCAGTAAGTCTTGTGATGCCTCCCAATAAGATCTGAATGAAGATCATACCCACGCCAACCAGTAACCAAATGGCAATAGGTCGGGCGGACGGAGACTTGAGAGAATATGTCATATATGCAAAGTTAGGAGCGATCTTCTATTTTGTTTTTTTTGTTAAAGGGCCAGTATTTTATGCTGGATTGAATTAATATTCTTAAATTATCAGGCTAAATTTTTCGCTCTTACAAAAAATCAACAACCAAGTGTTATGGAAAAAAACAATCAACCTCTCGTAAAAGGGAGAAGAAAATTTCTAACCACCCTGGCCACTGGTGCCGCCGCTGCAGGATTGGCCGCTATCCCTACCCTTGATCTGCGCGCTGAAAATCGAATTCCCGACCCTTTACCTACCGATGGGGATCCGGATGCATGGTTCAACCATGTAAAAGGCAAACACCGCATCGTTTACGATACTACTGCACCGCATGAAGTATTTCCTTTTGCATGGGCCCGTGTTTTTCTCGCAACCAACGAAGCAACCGGTACCCCTGCCAAAGATTGCGGGGTTGTGGTTATTCTTCGTCATCTGGCCATTGTCTTTGCATTCGATCATGCCATATGGGAAAAATATAAACTTGGTGAGGTGTGTAAATTTGATGATCCAAAAAACAATATGGCAGCAAAACGAAATATATTCTGGAAGCCGGCTGCGGGAGATTTTAAATTACCAGGTATTGGCGAAATAAAGATCGGAGTTAATGAACTGCAGGCAGATGGAGTAATGTTTTGCGTTTGCAGTGCAGCCATGTCAATATTCACAGCGAAACTGGCAGGTCAAATGAATATGAAAGCCGATGATGTGCTGAATGAATGGAAAGCAGCTTTATTGCCCGGTGTACAAATGGTTCCATCGGGAGTATGGGCTGTTGGAAGAGCGCAGGAACATGGATGCAAGTATTGTTTTGTGGGTTAAACAATTATTTTTACTGCATAAATAAATTCTTGCTTCAACCTTATTACCAAAAAGATCTGATGGAGGCTGGTTGTGATGAAGCCGGCAGAGGCTGCCTGGCCGGACCTGTATTCGCGGCGGCCGTGATAATGCCACTGGATTTTGAACATCCCTTGCTGAATGATTCTAAACAAGTTTTAGAAAAAGATCGTTACGCTTTGCGTGCGATAATTGAATCATGCGCTATCTCCTATGCGGTGGCAAGTGTATCAACTAAAGAAATTGACAAGATCAATATTCTTAAAGCTTCTTTTAAAGCCATGCACCTGGCCTTAAAGCAACTTAAGCAAACACCCGGGATGATACTGGTGGATGGCAATCGTTTTATCAACTATAAGAAGATACCACATCGCTGCTTTATTAAAGGTGATGGAATTTTTAGTTCAATTGCGGCTGCCAGTATTCTAGCCAAAACTTACCGCGACGATCATATGCTTGAATTACATCAGCAATTTCCACAGTATGGCTGGGATCAGAATAAGGGATATGGCACTCTGCTGCATCGTGAAGCACTTAAGCAACATGGGCAATGCAAACATCATAGGAAAACTTTTCGATTGAAAGGATTGGAGATAGAAGTAGAATTTTAATTTTATGCCTATTTTCCCCGGCAATTAGTATTTTCACTTTGCTATTTTTCCGAAAAACAAGCCGCTATGCATTTAAGCCCGGTAACCACTGTCGACACTATAGAGCCGGATATATTCAGGAAAGATTTCTATGAGCCGGGAATTCCCATAGTCATTAAACAGCTTTCACGCGACTGGCCGGCCTATACCAAATGGAACTGGGAGTATTTTAAGGGACTGGTAGGAAATAAAACTGTTCCTCTATATAATAATGTCAAGAGCGACGCTTATACTCCGATCAATAAGGCAGATGATTACAAGACTTTCGGAGAATATATTGATATGATCAGTTATGGCCCCGCGGCCTGGAGAATTTTCCTGTTCAATATTTTTGATCACGCTCCTGAACTAACCAAAGATTTTACATGGCCCGAACACCTGATGAAAGGCTTTGTCAAACGCTATCCTATGCTCTTCACTGGCGGAGCCGGAAGCATTACCCATATGCATTTTGATATTGATCTTTCGCATATTCTGCATACCCAATTTGCGGGACGTAAGCGCGTTCTGATGTTTCCATTTACAGAGCAGTATAAATTATATAGAAAACCATTTGAAGTGTTGAGTCTGGCCGATTTCTCGCGATATTACCAGGAAGGGGCCATCGATTATGATAAATTTCCCGCACTTCAAAAAGCCAGGGGGTTTGATTTTATTCTGGAACCAGGCGATACACTTTTCATGCCCGCCGGATATTGGCATCATATGGAATATTTAGATAGTGGATTCGCAATGAGTCTGCGTGCTATGCAGCCTACACTATCCGGAAAATTAAAAGGAGTATGGAATTTAGTGGGCATGCGAAATATTGATTCTCTAATGAAGAAAACCGTTCCTATCTGGTGGTATAAGAGAAAAGAGAAGCAGGTTTTTGAGAATGCAAGACAGGTATTGGCCTAAACCCTAACCTCTAA
Source organism: Chitinophagaceae bacterium (assembly GCA_043742885.1). Taxonomy (GTDB): domain Bacteria; phylum Bacteroidota; class Bacteroidia; order Chitinophagales; family Chitinophagaceae; genus JJ008. Next base: position 8,779 of record JAYTXP010000154.1, read on the forward strand.
TCCATAACCTAATGTCTAAAATTGCTTCAATAAAACCTTCCGGGAAAAAAGAAGATGGATTTTTTGAGCAGGTATATGATATAGTTCGCCAGATACCTAAAGGAAGAGTTTCTTCTTATGGAGCGATTGCGGCGGTGCTGGGTACTAAATTATCAGCAAGAATGGTAGGATGGGCCATGAATGGTTCACATATGATCAGACCAAAAGTGCCGGCACACCGTGTAGTGAATAGAAACGGTATGCTTACAGGTAAACATCATTTTTCACCTCCCGAGAAAATGGAAGAGCTTTTAAAAAAAGAAGGTATTAAAGTGGTGGATGACCAGGTACAGGACTTTAAGAAAAAGTTCTGGGATCCTCAGGAGGCCTGGAGTTAGTATTCCCTGAAATTTTCAAAAGTAATTCGGACCGTCGAGGCTCCGGTACATTCTCATATTGAAACGGGCAGTGAAGACAGCCATTACCGCAACAAAATCCTTTTTCCATATGGTATTGTTCGGTGAACACCACATTCCCGTCTTTGTTCAGATAATAATGCAGGCCTTCAATCCAATCATTCATATTCTCTTAATTTTTCCTTGAAGGCCAGGTCCTTTTCTTTATCGCCCAGATCAATTGGCAAAGAGAATCGAAGATAATGTATGCGGCTGCTGCCAGCAATATCAAGCAACTCATAATGCGTACGGATCTTCAGATCATCTTTCACTTCGCGGCCATCAAATACATGGTCATTATCTTCCAATAAGGTACAACCATAGAACTCGATCACCATTTTTGTGAACCTATAAAGATCAGGGCTATCGGTCTTCAGATGGATATAACCCCCGGGACCGAGAATTTGTTGATATAATCGTAAAAAATTGGCATGTGTTAGTCTTTTTTTGGCTTTGGAAAAACGAAGCTGAGGATCAGGGAAGGTGATCCATATTTCGGATACTTCCGCGGCAGCGAAATATTGACCGAGCTGATCGATCTGCGTCCGAAGAAATGATATATTTTTCAATCCTTCCTGCAAAGCTTTTTTAGCTCCCACCCAGATCCTGTTTCCCTTTATGTCTACGCCAATAAAATTTCGATCTGAATAAAGTTTGCCCAATCCTACTGCATATTCTCCTTTGCCACAGGCCAGCTCCAGTGTAATGAGGTTTTCATTTCCAAAATGCTCTTTCCATTTCCCTGCCATATCTGGGGGAAACTGCAAAACATTTTGAAAGGTTTCCAGCTGAGCAAAGCGTTCGAGTTTGTTTTGGGACATTGGAGTGTGGCTATGAGCTGTGAGCTGTGAGCTAAATTTGTTTAATTATCAGATTCGAATATCACCATGGTGAAAATAAAGCATTCCGCTTGTATCAGGTTAGCTCACGGCTCGCGGCTCGAAGCTCACAGCTAGAATTTTAGAAGCAGTCCTATCCCCAACAAGCTCTTCACCTGCAATCCCGCTGATCTTTTATTCTTACCAAACAAACGCACATCATCATCATAGATCAGGTCCAGCGTATAATTCACTGCGAGTTTTTTAGAGATCTTGGCATTAACTGAATTCGACATATTAATATCAATATTCTGTGGATTATGCCGGTAATTAGAGAAAAGGTCAAGCCTTCCCTTGTATGTAATGTTCTTATTGAATCCTTTAATATAACTGATAGAGGCGAATCCTCCGAATTCAAGCGCTGACTTATCTCCCTTCCTTACACCGTATAACCCTTTATTAGAAAGTGCCGTGTCTTTAACAAATATCCACCTGGCAGTTACCGGAGAAAAGAAAATGGATAGATTATTTACCGGTTTATAATCAAGACCTACTGATAATAACAAGTAACCCGGAGCAAGGAAAGAGGAGATAAAATTTTTAGAACTATCTGTAAAACTATATCCGCGAAAAAATTGAGAGCGCAAATTGAAAAGGGTGGTAAGGCTTAATTTATTTCCAAGAGCATGGCCATATTTAGAAAGAATATCAAAACGATCATCATTTTTTCGTCCGCCGATGCTGGTGGTATTTACATACCCGATATTCAAATCGAAGGTATTATCCCAGGATTGTTTGCCTTTTTTGAAAAAAGCATAAAGACTAAATTGAGAATTTACTGAGAGAGAGAAATTCTCTCCCCCCGCGGCCCAATTGTTCAGAGTGCCCTGAGATACATTAATACCATATACCCCTCCTTTTCTCCATTCTTTCTGAGTAGTATCATTCGGGTCCTTATATGGAATTAAACGAGTAGATTCTATCCTCAACCTTTTAATGGCTTCATCCTGAGCAAAAAGAAAAGTTGACATGAGGCATAAAAAAACAGGAAGAAACAAAAATTTCATAGCGGTTGCAAATTTAGGAATATTATTCCAGTGCTTTACAAAACGCTTTTAGCTACTGTTGGAATTAAATTCTGCTTTGCCCAAAATAATTAATGAAGAATCAGGGTTCTTCCGTTTTATCCTTTCTTTTTGCTTCTTCCTTTGTCTGCCATTGCATATTCGAAGGGCAATCACAGCCGCCGCGCTTGAGTGGTTTGATATGATCCACCACATAGCCCTTCCTGCCCTTAGGGTAACCGGTTTGTTTCATAAATACCCGCTTGGCCGATTCACTTCGCTTAATGCGGCCGTTCTTATCACGGTCAACGCTATAGACATAATTACCATTGTGATGGATATATGAACGAGTCCTGGTCGTATGAGTATTGGATGAAGAACGATATGTTGAGCTGCGGTTCTCTTTGTATCGTCGGTCGGGGGTGCCGTCCTTTTTTAGGTGACTCTGGGTCATGCCACTTAAACCAAAGTGAAAGCAGATAAGCAGGATGAGAAATTTATGTAAAAGCCTCATTTTTTAAAGTTAATACAAATATGAAAGGGTTTTATGAGACAGTCCCTTTTAACCTTTCCACCTCACCCTAGCCTAACACCCTTTTAAGACCACTCTTTTCAGGTAAAAAATCATCTCAAAAGATCATATGCTTAGATCCGAAGAATGGAAGGAATAAGGTGACAGGCTACGTAGATTTTTTTAGGTGATAGATAATTTATTTAAATTCTGGGTTTGGGCTATCAATAAGGCGATGCATAGAAAGAATATACTCCCAACTTTATCTGTCTCGATCAGATCACTTAGAAAATTCAGCACCAATAGCATAGAAAGTATAGAAGCCAGCATCAAAGCGATCACACGATCAAATTTATTATCTGATCGCTTAAAGTTTCTTTCCGCATACCAAATCATTGCACCAAATAAACATAATAAAAGAATGAGGCCTGGTATGCCCTGTTCAATAGCTATCAGCAGAAAATAATTATGAACAGTGGAGTGATCCTCATTACGACTAACCCAGGTTTTAAAAGCCGGCACGCCATAAGGCTTATACTCTTCATAAAAAGTATTAGGCCCGTAACCGGTGATCCATTTGTCTTTGATCATCCTCACTCCGGCTACCCATCGATAGAATCGTTCAGCCGTAGATACATCTTTTAATTTATAAGTAGCTACCCAATGCTCCCGGAAATCTTCATGAAATATGGTTGTGCGATAATCAGGTGCAAATTTAAGATACCGATCCTGGTCGCTTAGCCAGTAAACAAACCCTGCTGTCAGCAACAAAGCAATAATATAGGCAATGAATAATTTTCTTTTTTTCGCCAGCCAGGCTGCTGCCATACCCACAGGTAACGCCAACCAGGCTCCTCTTGAATAAGAGAAGAACAAGGCCACCAGGAATATAATTATCAACAGCACCAACCACTTTTTGTATTTACCAAGGGATAATTTATAGGCCGCCCATGAGACCGGTAACATACAAACAAGCAAGGCCGAATAATTCACATGATTTCTAAAAAAAGGAGTTAGTGCTTTATTAATGTTCGCGAATTGAAATCCATAGAATGCATGCCTGACTAAAACAATAATGACAACAGTAAACATTGAAAGGAGAAGTAATAATACCGTAGTACTGATATTTTTTTTATCCGCAAATACAATAGTGCCGGCAAAAACAAAGGCCCCGATATACCATGATTTAGCCAATAAAAATTTTATCGATATCCAGCTATGCGTTGAAAACAGAATGGCGACCAAGGTCCAGCCAAGAACAAGGAACAGTATTAAAATAACAGGGTGCAGAAAAATCTTTCTTGATAATATGGAAGGGCGATAGATCCATGAGGCCAAAAAAACAAAGGCAACAAGAGCCATTAGTGGTTCATCCGGAAGATCTGTTCCTAATGTAGAGGAGATATGATACTCAAATGAAAAGGGAACAGTAAAAATCAGCAGGAAGAAAAGAATATTCTTCAGTGACCAGGCTGACCAGGTATCCACGGCAGCTTTCAAGATCAGGCCGGTTTAATTCTTTCGCGATAAAGCGCCAGTAAAAAAGATAGCAGTAAGGAAAAAATAAATGTGCCGATAAGAATCTGCAAAGAACGAGGGCGATCAGGTCTGATAGCCGGCCTTGCCTTTTCAATGATGATCAGTGCAGGTATTTTTGATTCAGAGATCAATTCATATTCCGCGATCAGCTTTTGTAAATGAATTATTTTCTCCTGTTGGGCCTTTGATCCTTCTTCATTCAGGTCTGTCATTCTCTGGCAACTATCCAAATTTTTCTTAAGCCGGCTGATCATATGTTCGTTTCCAAAATTTCTTGCACTGGTATGTATGTATTGCAATTCATCCATAATAGCATTGGCCAGTTGAGGAGCCAGATCCTTATCGGTATCCCATATAGTTACTTTTAATTCTCCACTTCCCGTCTTTACTACTTTTGTTTTACCCTTTAATATCTCAGCAGATTTTTCCCGAACATTTGGTTGTTTAGACTGATAATGATCAAATAGATTGAATTGATCTGTTACCGCCAGATATACGGTATCAAGTTGTCCGCTTGCAGCAATTACATCCAGTTCATCAGGAGTTCCCAGTTCAGAATATAGAATTTGAATATTTTCATTAAATAAACGGGAACGGTCGTTGGCATATACGCTGGAAGGAAGAGCAGTGGTAACCGATAAATATTCAGGAGTTTTAAACCAGCTATAGGCGGTGGCTAAGACCATCGCGAATCCCACGATTATAACCAGTGTCTTCCATTGTTGTCTCAGAATTCTTGAAATCATTTGTCTTTTTGTATAAGTATCTAAAGTACGTAGTTACGTAATCCTCACATTCCTTGCAAAACTTTCTTCTAATGAAATAAACGTCTCCGTTCTCTCAATGCCCTTTATTTTTTGGAGCTGATCATGAAGTACGAAACGAAGCTCAGTGATATCCTTGCATACGATCTCGGCGAACATGCTATAGTTGCCAGTTGTATAATTTAGTCGAACGATCTCCGGAATTTTTTGCAATTGGTTTGCTACAGTATCATAAAGAGAACTTTCCTTCAGGTAAATACCAATAAAAGCTATAACATCATATCCCAATTTCTTAATGTCAGCTTTTAAACGTGTGCCTTTCACCAGTCCAGCCTCTTCCAGTTTTTTGATCCGTACATGAATGGTACCTCCGGATACAAATAGTTTCTTACCCAGATCGGCATAAGAGATCGCATCATTGTCCATCATGAACTGAATGATCTGCAGGTCCAGTTTGTCAAGATTCAATTTAGGGGTCATTTTGCTATATGTTATTGAATGAATACTTGCAAAATAGCTTATTGTTTGAATAATTTCTATATATTTTGAAATAGTATTGAAATATTTGGAATAAAAACGACAATCAGTGTATATTTGTATCAACAAAGCAGTTCTTTTTTAGACGATCACGAACAACTTTAAAAATTGTGGGGTGATGAAATGACGTAAGCCTGCCGACCGGCAGGTGGGTCTGGCAGACATGCCCTCTTGTCTCGAGGGTGAGGATTACAGGATAAACGTTGCATAACGCCGATCCCGAGACGTCGGGACCGACTGGGGTTGACCACCAGTAGGTTGAGAGTAGCACTCTCTATTCATTTGTGCAACAGCTAACTGCCTCGTGGAGGTTCGATCCCTTCCCCTACAGCAAGGCCTTTCAGTACAAAATACTGAAAGGCTTTTTTTATTTACCCCTCCCTCACACTCATCGCATCTCTCATTCCATTTCCCAGTAAATTAAATGCAAGTACCAAAATCATGATGGCAAATCCGGGAGCCAAAGCAAGCATTGGATTTTGCGTAATAATGAAATTATAATTCTCCTTGATCATCAGTCCCCAGCTGGGTTCTGGTGGTTGAACACCTACTCCTAAAAAACTAAGTCCTGCCTCTATAACGATCGCCGAAGCGAAATTACTCGCAGCGATAACGAGTACTGGCCCCATGATATTGGGCCAGATATGTTTTACAATCGTTCGCAGCGGACCATAACCAAGAGCCCTGGTAGCTTCGATATATTCCATTTCACGAATGGAAAGTATTTGCCCCCTGACCAGCCTTGCCACATTCACCCACATGGTAAGTCCTACTGCAATGAATACCTGCCAGAAACCTTTTCCAAGTAACAACGTGATAGCAAATACCAGTAATAAGGTGGGAATACTCCAGATCACATTGATGAACCACATGATGATATTATCCGTACGACCACCAAAATAACCGGCAAGTGATCCAAGTATCAATCCGATAGTTAGGGAGATGATCACAGTGATCAATCCAACACTCAGACTTACACGAGTACCCACTATGATCCGACTATAAATATCACGACCATATTTGTCTGTACCCAGTTTGAATTTTTGTTTTACAATTGGTTGCTCTGCAAGTTGAGATTTAGCATAACTGATTTTTTCACTCAGTCCTTCATCTATGAATTTCTCTACCCGGATACTATCACCATCTTTCTTATAGCTATCAATGGGAATAAAATAATAAGGATCCTCCCTGCCATTCATCATCCTGCTGAACCAGGATTGAGAAATAATGGTCTTTTCCTTTTTTACTTTAATGAATTGCTGAGTAAAACCCGGCTTATTGCCTCCTATCTCCAGAATGATCCTGTTGGCATAAGGAGAAGAATCATCTGCAATAAAATACGCGAACACCGCTACCAATACAGACAGCATGATCACCATCAGGCCAATGATGGCGGCTTTGTTCTTTTTAAGTCTTTTCCAATTTCGATTCATTTTTAAAGAGGCTGCGAGCTATGAGCCACGAGCTTCGAGCTTTAATTGTTTATTCTACAAAAATTGAAACCCAATTCATAAATATCCATCATTCCGACTCCCGACTTACGACTATCACCTCACTCTCCTTCCTTTCCATTCATAGTCTCCTATTTGTCCCAAGAACCCGGAGATCAATGTATACATTATATGCAATGGCTGAAAGAAAAAAAACAAGGGCACCAGGGATCTTCGTTTAAAAAACTTCGCCGAGCCAAGAAACAGGGGCCATTCCACAAGTGACTTAGCTAACCAAAGAATAAAAAAATACTTCCAGTAACAGGTACAGATCAGCGAAGCGATTAATAATACAGGGAAACAAAGATTTAATAAATATACAAGTATCAATACCGGCAATATTCGTTTATCCTGATAACTACCTGCCTTACTGGCCCAGCGAATTCGCTGCTGAAAAAAAGCCTTCCAGTTTTGCGGGGGCCTTGTTTTTACAATTGACTCCTCTTGTTTCAGGTAAACCACCGATCCGGGATATTTTTTCCAGATTTTATCCATCAGCAGCATATCATCTCCGGAGGCCAGATGATCAATGCCATCAAATCCATTGACTTCATAAAAAGCTTGCTTTTTATAAGCGATATTGGCTCCATTGCACATACACATCTGTTCCCTGCTTACCACTACTGCAGTAATAGATTGGAGTATCATGAAATCCATTTCCTGGAAAATTCCCAGTATTGAATTATTACTCAGGAACTGAACAGGAGCTGCTATGAATACCGGATCTTTTTCTTCAATTATCGACGCAAATCCTTTCAGCCATAACGGACCCGGAATACAATCTGCATCGGTACCAATGATCCAACCAAATTTCGCGACCCTTATTCCATCTTCAATGGCCCGCTTTTTAAATGCTCTGCCTTTTGGTTCTCCCGCTGAAATGCATCTTACTAATGGGAATCGCGAAGCAACTGAGATCGTGTCATCCGTAGAATGATCATCCACCAGAATTATTTCATATTGGTCTCGAGGATAATCCTGCTCTTCTAATGAGCGCAGTAATGCCGGGAGATCTATTGCTTCGTTTCTTGCGGGAATAATAATGGAAAAATCAGGCAGGCTAACTACCGGAGCAGCATTTCGTGATGGAATGATTTGAAATTGTATGCCATAATAGATCACCAGGATGGCATACATCAAAAACACGATCGCTATAGAGATCAGCAGGAACATGCGACAAAGCTAAATGAATAGGTCAAGACTGAAGGGCCTTCATCAGTTCCACAATATGTTTTTCCTGCATTACCTGATGACCTGCATGGAGCATTGTGATCTTTGTATGTATCTCAATATTCTTTCTGAATTTTTCTCCAACAGAAGAAAGTATGATACGATCATATTCTCCATATACCAATTCTACACTTGTACTATACTTATTTATTTTTTCTTTGATAGAGGTAATATCAGGACGAATACGTCGAAGCCCTGTCCATCGTTTATAGAGCAGATCCCTGACCACTTTATCTTCTATATAATAATTGACGAACTTAAAAATACTGGCATTGAACAGTTTTAATTTGTTCAATAGTTTAATAAACCCCAGGAACCAACCCGGATGTTTCATCGTTAATGAAAATAAGTGGTTGCCAGCCCATGTCTGTGTGGTTAACCAGTACCAGAAATTCAGTTTGAGTCCGTCGGGTGCAAGAAGAATCAGCTTATCAATTTGCTCGGGCATGTATTCGTAAAGAGCCAGAGCTACTCGACCGCCGAGGCTGTAACCGATGAGGGTTGAGGGGGTTGAACGAGGTTGAGAAAGTTGAGGGGGTTGAGGGGGTTGAACGAGGTGGCCTATAATTTCTTTAAGGTCTTCCAATTTGAGTGCTCCTTCCTGCCAGTTCGTTTCTCCATGAAAGGGCAGGTCGATAGCGTAAAAGGTAAAAAGATGACCGGCAAACTTCTCCAGAAATGCAAAAGAATCAGCCGTTTCGCCATAACCATGGAAACAGATCGCCATGCGGGGACCCTGTCCAAAACGAAGACAATGAATCTGGGAATTCCTGAAAGGCATGTCAAAAGATTCCATTATTCAGAAAATTTAACTTGAATCTTTCAAAAATAAAACTATTTTTGATTAGTTGTATAAACAACTATATGCCAAACAACCAATTTAAAAAAGGCGAACTCTACAGCTTTATCACGGGTAAGGCCTCCACCGCTATTGCCCGCCGCCTCCAAAAAAAATTCAATACAGCAAATCTTAATCTAACCATTGAACAATGGAGCGTGCTTTATCATCTCTGGAAACAGGAAGGAATCAGTCAGCAGGAACTTTGCAACGCCACTTTTCGTGATAAGCCAAGTATCACCCGACTGGTAGATAACCTGGAAAAGCTTCATCTCGTAAAAAGAGTACCCTCCGAACATGATCGTCGCATCAATCTTATTTTTCTTACCAAACAATCGCAGAAGCTTCAGGAAGAGTCTATGATCCTGGCGGAAGATACTTTGAACGAAGCGCTGGAAACAGTGCCCTCAGAAAAAATCGAGATCTGTAAAGAAGTATTACAACTGGTATACGATAATCTTAAATAATCTTCATTCAAAAAATTGAGTTATGTCAACAGCAACTGAATCAAAAAATTTATTGAAGGGTGGAGAATGGCTGATAAAGGAAAGCTCACCCGCCGACATATTTACCCAGGAGGACCTTAACGAAGAGCAACATATGGTTTGGGAAATGTGCAATCAATTTCTGCAGGCAGAGATCTATCCTAACCTGGATAGAATTGATAGTCTTGAACCGGGTTTGATGAAAAGCTTATTGACAAAAGCGGGTGATCAGGGCTTGCTGGCCACTTCTTTTCCTGAAGAGTTTGGTGGATTGGGAAAAGATTTTGTCACCTCCACCATTGTGAATGAAGCGCTGGGTGCCGGCCATTCATTTTCCGTAGCTGTTGCAGCGCATACCGGTATTGGCACTTTGCCGATTCTTTATTTTGGTACTCCCGAACAAAAACAAAAATATATTCCCAAACTGATCAGTGGTGAATGGGCCGGCGCTTATGGTTTGACCGAACCCAATAGCGGATCGGATGCATTGAGTGCAAAAACCTCTGCTACACTGAGCGCCGATGGAAAATACTATTTACTCAACGGACAAAAATGCTGGATCACCAATGGTGGATTTGCTGATGTGTATACCGTATTCGCGAAAATAGATGGAGATAAATTTACCGCCTTTATTGTAGAAAGAGGAACAGAGGGTTTTACCCAGGGGCCTGAAGAACAAAAAATGGGAATCAAAGGCTCCTCTACAGTGCAGCTTTATTTCCAGGATTGCAAAGTGCCTGTTGAAAATTTATTGGGAGAGATCAGTAAAGGACATCGTATCGCTTTCAATATTCTGAATATCGGAAGACTTAAACTGGCTGCCGCCGCAGTTGGTGGTTCCCGTTATGCATTGACTTCATCAATTGTGTATGCCAAAACCCGTGAACAATTTAAACAACCAATAGCCAACTTCGGAGCCATCAAACACAAACTGGCCCAAATGGCTATTCGCATTTTCGTTTGTGAAAGTGCTTTATATCGCACTGCTAACTGGATCGGAGACAAAGAACACGAGCTGCTGGATGCAGGAAAACATTTTAATGAAGCACTATTAGGTGCAGCGGAAGAATACGCCATCGAATGCGCTATGCTGAAGGTGGATGGTTCGGAAGTATTGGATTTTGTAGTGGATGAAGGTGTGCAGATTCACGGAGGCAATGGCTATAGCGCAGAATATGATATATCCCGCGCTTATCGCGATTCTAGGATCAATCGCATTTATGAAGGTACCAACGAGATCAATCGTCTGCTTACAATTGATATGACATTAAAACGCGCTATGCAGGGAAGACTGGACCTGATGGGGCCTGCTATGTCGGTTTCAAAAGAATTGATGAGCATACCTGATTTTGGCAGTGAAGAAGAAGGTGGATTTTCTAAAGAACTTAAGCTGGTACGCAATCTTAAAAAAGCGATCTTGCTTGCCGCCGGTGCTGCTGTTCAAAAATTAATGATGAAAATCGAAAGTGAACAGGAAGTACTGATGGATATTGCCGATATGGCCATTGTTACTTACAATGCAGAAAGCGTATTACTTCGTGTAATGAAAATGGTAGAGCAAAAAGGAGAAACTGCCAGTGCTGATTTTATAGATATCATGCGTACTTATCTATATGATGCAGCTGATCTGGTAAATAAATCGGGTAAAGATGCGATCAATGGGTTTTCTGAAGGCGATGAGCAACGAATGATCCTGATGGGGCTGAAACGTTTTACCAAAGCGGAACCATTTAATTCCAAAGCCTCCAGAAGAAGGATCGCGGATAAAATGATCAGTGAAGGGAAATATTGTTTCTGATCCTTTCAGAAGCTACTTACCACATAAGAATTCATAATAGGATAAATACAAAACCTATGTGGTAAAAGGTGTTTGAAAAAATCATTCAACCTCGAAATCTAATTTGACATTTTTTATTACCCGAGGACTCTTATCATCAGAATAAATACTGGACAATTCCTTTCTTGTTTTCTTTAGTTCATGCAACTTATAAATCCGTTTAAATTCTACGATCAGGCCTGCACTTAAAAGAGAAGCGGAGATCAGGCTGGCCCAATAATAGACCAGGAAGGTGTCTTCCACATTTGGAGAACTGTTCAGATAAAAAAGAACGTAGATAAGACCATAGCAACCGTATACAAAGCAAAGCGCAGCGGCTATCATTGATCTCCCCAGGGCCTTCATGTTTATGATTGCGATCTTGGTCTGACGGACAAATACAATTGCACATAAACCAGCAGTAAGGATAAGTCCGGGACCAAGAATAATCGTGATCGCATAAATGTTCAATCCAAATACTGTAAGAATAACAGACTCAAATACCAGAAAAGCGATGATCAGAAATTTCAATCTTCGTGCAAAGTTGGTGGAGGGTGCGAAATACAGAAGAAAGGTCATCATCAGCGGGGCATCCAGCAGATTATTAACTAATCCCAAATAATACACTATTTGCGGATCTATGCGGATATAATTCTCTGTAAAAATATTATAGGAAAAGATGATAATGTAATAGATCAACAGGGCTGGGAAGGTCTTATAGGTGGTAAGCCTTAGCAGGATTATTACAGCGATAGGGGCGAACAGGGCTATGGACGAAACTAGCCCCATGATGGAGTTCCAGGTCATAACAAGATTTTTCTAGGATAGACAAAAACACTTATGTGTTTTCATTACAATATTAACGTGTAAAGAAAATACCTGTTGCTATTTTGATAGCTAATATGCTAAAATTCAGTAAAACCATGCGATGGTTAATCGTAAGACTACGGGATGGGTGCCGGGTATATTTTGTAGTATATTGCTGGAATGATACGGGTTCTCCTCTTAATCAGTGTTGTTTTCGTTCAATTTTTTGCCAGGTCACAATCGCCAAATAAATACCTGGCAGGCCGCACCACGGGTGAATTACCCTTTCTGGAATATGGTTTGGGGGCCGATCGTTTAGGCGGAGCAAAAATGGGTCTACTGGATACCAGCATAGTTTTAAAAATAGTAGACAGTACGGTCATTAATTATAAAGTGCAGCTCTCCGCCACCCATTTTGCCTATATCAATAAATCAAACGTGAAACTGGATTCTTCCATACGGATCCCATCCTATTATCTTACTAATAGCTTACTTATAAAAGGAGATGAACAATATGACTATGTTTCCATCGGGTTGGATGAACGCCTGCCTTATCGGGTCACACAATTAATTGAACCTACCCGTCTGCAAATCGATATACTTGGAGCTACCAGTAATACAAACTGGATCACACAGCGGTCTTCTGCAAAAGAAATAAAAAAAACATGGTACGAACAAGTAGAAGATGATGTGTTCCGGGTGGTCATTGACCTGGAGCATGAACAGCACTGGGGTTATAGTCTTTATTATGAAGGGAAAAAACTAATGGTTCGAATAAAAAGACAACCCGATAACTTAGAACTTTCTCATTTGCGTATCGCCATTGATGCTGGTCATGGGGGTGATAATACAGGAGCGTCGGGAGATAAGACAAAGATCCTGGAGAAGAATTATACGCTGAGGATCGCGAAAGAGCTTCAAAAAGAATTGTTGCTTGAAGGGGCGGATGTATTTATGACAAGAACAAAGGATACCACGCTAAGCATGCCCGAAAGAATTGAAATGCTGAAAAATTATGCGCCGGATCTGCTGATCAGTATTCATCTTAATTCTTCTGCAAAGGATAGTATCAGCGGCGTAAGTACTTATTATCGTTATATAGGTTTCAAACCCTTGACAAAATCAATACTGGAATCTATGGTCGCGCTTGGATTAAATGAGTTTGGCAATGTGGGTGCTTTTAATTTTTCATTAAGTGGGCCCACCGATTATCCTAATTGCCTGGTGGAAGTCGCCTTCCTTAGTAATAAAGAAGATGAACAACTTATTCTTGATCCAGAATTTCATAAAGCGGTTGCCTGCCAGATAACAGAGGGAATTAAAAAATGGTTACTTACCACCAAAAGGAAATAAGGGTTTCTTCTCCGGCGTCTCCTCAAGTTTTATTTTTTTTATATCCGGCGGCATTTCATTCCCCCGATGACATGTATAGCAGGCAACGGTATTTAAGTAAACAGGATTTGCCATTGTATCATAACGAAAATACCGGCGATTAATATCGATCGTAAGTCGCATCATATCGCGTGCATTATCTTTCATTTTATTGTTATCGGAATCAAAATCAATATCTCTTCCGGATCTTGCATGACAAAAATCGCAGTTCACGCCCAGTGATGCATTATAACTATGCATGATACTATCAAGTTTTCTATCACTGATATCTTGTGGCAATACTTTCAGGTTACGAAAGTTTGGACGAATAGCCGATACACTGGCAAATACCAATATTGCAAGAGAGAAAATTGTCAGTAATTGTTTCTTTTGATTGATCATTTTCATTTTTTAAGCCAGCGTTCAAAAAATTCATAGGTTCTCAGCATCTGATCGATCCGTTGACGATTGTTTCCGCTTCGGGTCAATTCATGGGTTCCACCCGGATGTCTTACATACTCCACAGGCCTTCCAAGCACCTTTAAACTACGATACATCATTTCACTCTGGACGAAACCGGTCCGCCGGTCGTTGTCTCCATGAAATATTATATAGGGCGTTGTTATCTGCTGTACATAATTTATCGGAGATTCTCTCTCCAGTGTTGCCTTTACTGCAGGATCCCAGGGATATCCGCCAAAATAGGCTGGCACCAGTCGCCATGCATTTCCTTCCCCAAAGAATGTAGCCAAATCATATACTCCTCTTTGAGAACAAGCTGCTTTGAACCGATGGTCATGCTCAATGATCCAGGCCACCAGGTAACCCGCGTAAGAACCACCGGTAACTAAAAGTCTTGACGTATCTGCCCAAGCCTCTGCTGCTACTGTCTTATCTAAAACTGTGAGTACATCAGAAGTGGGTCCCTTACCCCAATCATTCATATTTGCGCGAAGAAAAGCTTCACCATATCCTCCGCTACCGCGAGGATTGGAATAAACCACACCATAACCCTTGCTGCAGAAATATTGGAACTCATGCCACATAGTGGCTTCGCCTGGTCCAAACATAGAAGCAGGTCCGCCATGGATTTCCAGTAACAAAGGATATTTCTCGCCCGCTTTATAATTTGAAGGCTTCATTACCCAATATTCTATCGTCATGCCTTGCTCATTTACAAAACTTCTTTTCTCCGGGTAGCTAATTTGTTTACTTACCAGCCATTCTGTATTTAATTCAGTAAGCCTTTTACTATTCTTTCCACTATTATCAGACATATATAATTCAGATGGATCATCTACTTCCGTTTTTACAAAGGCGATCTTATTCCCTTTCATATCAAAACCCAACACACCAGTTGATTCTTCCGTGAGTTGTTCTGTTTTTTTTGTTTTTACATCTACGCGATAGATAGGTTGCCCACCGTTACTGGCGGCATTGAAATAAATATATTGCTCATCATCGCTCCATATAATATTGCCCTTACTTCGATCAAATGGAAGGTCGATTGATTCGGTTCGATTGCCATTAAGATTCATCACAGCAAGCATTGGTATATTCACTCCATTACCTGCCTGATTATATTGGTATGCTAAATAATCTCCTTTAGGGGAGAGTTTAGGTGAATTATAATTAAAGCCCGCTTTTCCCACTAATAATTGTTTGCCGGTTCTATTCTTATTGATCAGATAAACAGATGATTCCTGTGAACGATCCGGATGCTGCATATCATTCATATCTGCTGTAAAAATTAATTTGCCATCAGGAGTAAAATCCATCGATGTATATCTGTAGAATCCGGTAGTGATATTCTGAGGTATTGCCTCTCGATTAACATCAACAAGGTAAAATTGAGTGAAGTTCATTTCTCCATTCACATCCGTCTCATCCTGAAAATTAAGTTTATTCACCACCCTGGCTTTTTTATCAGTGGCATTATTATCCAGATAGGCACGGATCTCTTCCATATTTCCATCAGGATCCGCTTTTGCATTTCCGGATAACAGTTGTTCATTCTTATCAAAACCAGGTTTTTCTAATGACCAGGTAGGAACTATCTTACCCGGATTCAAAAGAGAATCTTTCATCATATCCTTTATAGGAACAGAGCAGGAGAAAAGTATTTGTTTTCCATCGGGACTCCATTTGGGGCCACCCGTTCCATATTTAAACCGGGTAAGTTGTACCGCCTCACCACCATCGAGTGATAAAAGGAAGATCTGTCCTTTTCCATCAACAGTCCTTACAAAAGCAACCTGTTTGCCATCCGGGCTGAAAACACCCTGGGCAGAGCCTTCTTTGGAAGTGGTAAGTTGTTTCGGGTTAAAACTGCCATCAGTAGAGGCCAGCCAGAGCTGATTTACATATTTATATTCCAATTTTGTTTCTCCGTCGGGTTCAATACTGGTAACATTATATAGTATTTTATTCCCCCCTCTGCTGAGGTTGGCACTGGAGACCGAGCGGATCTTCAGCAGATCGGTCACTTTAACCGGTGACTTTTCCTGGGCAAGACATATTAACTGTATACAGAACAAAAAGGGAATAAATAATAGTTTTCTCATATCAAAAATTATGGGGATGAATATACGACAAGTCAGGTGTTTAAGCTTGCCGCTAACGTAAATCAATAGGTATCCCTGATTTTTAACCATGTTTTTTACGAACGAATTCTTAAATTTGTCTAATCCACAATTCACCCCCTTATGGCTGAAACACTGACAAGCACCCCCACTCTGACCGCAAAAGATTTCTCGACCGACCAGGAAGTACGCTGGTGCCCCGGTTGCGGAGATTATTCCATTCTGGCACAGGTACAAAAAGTAATGCCCACGCTGGGTATTCCAAGAGAAAATATAGTGATCGTTTCAGGTATCGGCTGCAGCAGCCGTTTCCCCTATTATATGAATACCTATGGCATGCACTCCATTCATGGACGTGCAACCGCAGTAGCTTCTGGCCTGAAAGCATCACGTCCGGAACTAAATGTTTGGATCGTTACCGGTGACGGCGATGGACTCAGCATTGGTGGTAATCATACCATTCATTTGCTTAGAAGAAATTTTGATGTTAATATATTATTGTTCAATAATCAGATCTATGGACTGACCAAAGGACAATACTCTCCCACCTCGGAAGAAAGTAAGGTGACCAAGAGCACTCCAATGGGAAGTATCGATCATCCTTTCAATCCGCTGGCTTTGGCAATGGGTGCGGATGCTACATTTGTGGCCCGCACTATGGATCGCGATCCAAAACATTTGCAATCTTCACTGATCCGTTCACATCAGCATAAAGGAGCCTCTTTCCTTGAGATCTATCAGAATTGCAACATCTTTAATGATGGTGCTTTTGAAATATTTACAGAAAAAGGCACTAAGGCACAGGAAACATTATTTCTGGAACAGGGGCAGCCACTTTTATTTGGTGCCAATAAAGAAAAAGGTATAAAACTGGATGGATTCACTCCCAAAGTGGTGAATATTGGTGAAGGAGTAAGTGCCGATGACTGCTGGATACACGATGAAAAGGACCTGTATAAAGCACAGATCTTGGTACGCATGTTTGATGATCCAAAAATTGAAGGACACCTGCCTCGACCATTTGGTGTATTTTATGAAACTGCGCGCCCTTGCTATGAGCAAGTAATGGCCATGCAAATGGAAGAAGCTAAGTTGAAGAAACCAGCAGACCTCAATAAATTGCTCAGTGGAAATGAGGTTTGGACCATAAGTTGAAAATATTTTTCATGTTTATTTAAAGAGGAAGCCTGCTTCCTCTTTTTTTTTATACTAAAATCATATATTTAGAAAATCATTGAGCCAGGATAAGAGGCGAACACCAACATCCTATTAAAACGCCTCGTCCTCCTATAATATTATAGAAACAAAAACTAACTTATGCCAACCTCACCGTTGCCAAAAGCGGCCTTCATGGTACTGCTAATTGTTGTTATTTCAATGGCCAGCTGGGAGCTTTATCTGAGAAGCAAGGGCCTCAAGATCTCCTACGATGATGGAAAAGAACTCTGGGCCGATAAAAGAGCCCGGGTTTATCAACCCTCCGATCAAGCCACTGTTTTTATCGGATCCTCCCGGAACAAGTATGATATCGATGTGCCTACCTGGAATCAACTTACTGGCGAGTCTGTAGTGCAGTTGGCCATTGAAGGAACTAATCCTCTTCCCATTTTTGATGACCTGGCCAACGATAAGAAATTCAAAGGCAAACTGATGGTGGATGTAACGGAAGGTTTGTTCTTTTCGCTGAGCCCCAGTAATACAGGTGACCCAATAGGAAAAGTTCAATATTATAAAAAACGAACTCCTTCAGAAAGATTCAGCTTTGAAGTAAATAAGATACTCGAATCAAATCTTGTATTTCTTGATAAAGGACATTATTCGTTAAATGCATTACTGGATAATGTTCGTCCCGCGAGCCGGCCCGGTGTATTTGTAATGCCGCTATTCCCAAAAGAGTTTGACCGGGTTCAATTCAACAGGCAGGATTATATGACGCCTGAATTTCTTGTTGATACAAATCTTCAGAATCAGGTAAAAGGTATCTGGAAATTTTTTGCAAGTATGAATAGAGGAAAGCCAATGGATGGCTCTCCATTAGATTCAATACTGGCTACAATTAAAACAAATGTTGACAAAATAAAAGCACGAGGAGGCGATGTGATATTTGTTCGGACTCCTTCCAGCGGACCTTACTGGCAGGGCGAGCAAATGGGTTTTCCCAGAGAGAAATACTGGGAAAGGATACTGAGCACAACGGGTTGTAAGGGAATTCATTTTGCGGATTATCCCGCGGTAGCGAATTTTCAATGTCCGGAATTTTCCCATCTCAAACCAAGTGACGCGGTAATCTGGACAACCAACCTCATTGATATCCTGGAAAAAGAGAAAGGCTGGAAATTCCCTCATAAATCTGCTACTAATTAATCGTTCCAACTTCAACTAACTGCTATGGTATTCAACTCATATACATTCCTGGTATTTTTTATCATTGTTCTTATACTGCATAATCTTCCCTTCTTTACCTGGAAGGCAAAAAAAATAAACCTGCTTCTGGCCAGTTATGTTTTTTATGCAGCCTGGAACCCTCCGTTTATTTTATTGCTTTGGTTATCTACTGTGATAGATTATTTCGTTGGCCGTGCGCTTTATCATCAGGAGAATATCACCAAAAGAAAATTATTACTGGTGCTAAGCCTGATAGGAAATCTCGGTATGCTTTGCTTTTTTAAATATGGCACCTTCCTTCTGGAAAATTTCACCTATTTGGTGAATACCATGGGCATGAATTTCCATCCTGCAAAACCAAATATCATTTTACCGGCAGGTATTTCCTTCTATACATTCACTACACTTTGCTATACGATTGATATGTATAAGAAGAAAAGTAAGCCAGTAGCTAAGATGCTGGATTTTTCGCTCTTCGTTACTTTCTTTCCGCATCTGGTGGCGGGTCCAATTGTAAGACCTCCGCAACTGGTTCCTCAATTTGAAACTCCACATAAGGCTACACAACAACAATTAGTGCAGGGCCTGTTATTATTATCATTGGGTTTATTTATGAAAGTGGTGCTGGCAGACAGTATGCTGGCAGAGTCTGCGAACACTGTTTTTAGTTCGCATGCAAAACTTGCCACGCTGGATGCATGGATGGGTCTTCTTGCTTTTTCGGGTCAGATCTTTTTTGATTTCGCAGGTTATTCCACCTGTGCTATTGGTGTTGCTTCCTGTCTTGGATTTGTATTACCACATAATTTTCTATACCCCTATGGTGCCATCGGCTTTTCTGATTTCTGGAGAAGATGGCATATTACTTTATCGGCCTGGCTTCGCGATTATTTATATATCCCTCTGGGAGGAAACAGAATGGGTAAATACAGAACTTATTTTAACCTGATGGCTACGATGCTGCTTGGCGGATTATGGCATGGAGCCAACTGGACCTTTGTGGTATGGGGTGCGCTTCATGGCTTTTATTTATGGGTGGAAAAATTTATTCGTGGCTTACGAAAAACTCCGGAAACTATATCCGCACATATAGATGACGTATATACCAAAGTTGATAAAGACAAGATAAAAGATAAATCTTTCTACCATTTTATTCTGGCGATGATCACATTCTTTTTTATCAATGTGACCTGGGTGTTTTTCCGTGCACCTGATTTTACTTCTGCATGGAGGATGCTCACGTCGATGTTTTCACCTGTTAAAGATGGCGCCGTATTGTTAACCACTTTAAGTATTATCAAGG
>JAYTXP010000155.1:0-2694 GCA_043742885.1 Chitinophagaceae bacterium
TTTAAGACCAGGAGAAACATACCATCAGCATACTATTTATAAAATGCTTTTGGAAAAATGATCGATCTCTTTACTTAGATCAAGGAATGGATGCTCTTCCTGTAATTGCCTTGCTTTCTGAAGATTAGAATACAGGAATTTTTTATGGGATTCCGTTTCTGGCTGAAAGGCTCTGTGCTTACGTGCGGTCACCAGTTTTTTTACTTCTTTCAACAGAGAAGCAGCCGATGGCTCTACTCCAAACTGAATGAATTTTTCCAAAACGAATTCAGTGGCTGCATAATTAGGATGCACCAGGTCAATATCATAAAAACGATAATCCCTCAAAACGTCGATCAGTAATTCATAGGCGGGAAAATAATAACTATCTGATCTTTTTTCAACAATATCCTGTACTGCGCTGATAAGTCTCGCCTTGCTACGGTTATTTTCTACAACTCCATCCCGAATATGCCTGACCGGACTAATTGTAAAAATGAATTTGAGGTTAGGGTTAAACTGTTTTAAATCCTTTAGGCTATTAAGTAATTGGGAGATAATAGAGGGAGTCTCCATCATTTTTTTTGTGAACCATCCCTGTGGAGCACGATGACAGTTGGCCACCGAATCACCCAGGTTCATTGAGGAAAGGTCAGCCTCTGAAGTTAAGTTATATGTAAAAGAGGAACCCAGTGTAATGATAAGCCAGTCTGCTTTTTCAAGAAAGGCATGAGCCTCATTTATTTTTTCATTTATTACTTTCAGTGCTGCGTCTTTGTCGGTCGAGGAAAACCGGGAATGATGATTCCAGCTATTCCAGCATTCATTAAGGTAAAAGAGATCTGTTTCCTTATACTGGTGATCATTCATGTACGCATTTAATGAGCTGCATACACTATTGGGCCCGAATAAAATTCCATGAGGATTAGCAAGCACACGAAACTTCAATTCGTAAAGCGCATGACCTATATGTTCTGTAAAACAAGAACCAATTAGTAAGATTCGATCTCCATAACGTATAGGTTGGGGCAGACTTTTAAGTTCTATAGGGATCAGTAGTTCCATTTCTTATTTAAAAATGGCATCGGCCATTTCAAGACTTTTTTTAAACGCTTCTTCATTAAGCGGAGCTAACACATTTCTCTCACGAAAATAATCGATCATCCATTCTGTATTCATATTACCAACAAGGTCATCTTTAGCCATAGGGCAACCACCAATTCCTTTCAAGGCGCCATCAAACCGGCGGCAACCTGCTTTGAAAGCAGCATCCAGTTTTTCTTTCCAGTTTTCTGCTGTAGAATGAAGATGTACACCGATCTCGGTACCAGGAAGTGATTCCACCAGGTACCTTGTTATAGAAAAAACCTGTTCAGGATCAGCCAGCCCAACAGTATCTGCTAAAGAAATGATACCAATATCCAGTGCTACCAGTTTATTTACCAATTCAAAAACAATATCCTCATCATAAGGATCGCCATAAGGGTTTCCAAAACCCATAGAAATATAAACAACAAGTTCTTTCTGATTTTTAATGCCAAGCTCCTGTATCGCAGCAACCCGTTGAAGAGATTGCTCTATGCTGGAATTCGTATTCCTTATTTGAAATGTTTCGGATACAGAGAATGGAAACCCGAGATAATGAATATTGGAAAAACGAACAGCCTCCTCTGCCCCCCTTTCATTTGCAATAATGGCCAGTAGCTTAGTGGGGCCTTCATTTATAATTTGTGGAGTAAGTTCGATCGTATCGGCCATCTGAGGAATGGCTTTTGCAGAAACGAAACTTCCGAAGTCAAGACTATCGAATCCAACTTTAAGTAAACTATTAAGGTACTCAAGTTTGACGGCAGTTGGAATAAAGGTCTTCCAACCTTGCATGGCATCGCGGGGACATTCAATCAGTTTTACGGAAGTTTCCGGCATCATACAAAGTTAAGACAGGCTCAATGATCACGGAGTTGTTTTATTTTGGCCTGTACATTATTGAAAAACCGATGTCTTTCTTTTTCACCAGAAACGCTCATCGGAAGTCATCAGATAACTGAGTACACTATGTGTGATAAGAGATAATCGTTTATTACCCAGGTTTAGAAGAATGGTGTTATTCCCAAGGATGAGCTCATTTACGTAAAACTGAATTGACCCCTTGTAAGAATATTCTGTATCTCCAGGCATAAACTTTCTGCCGGCTGTACATTGAGCTTCTAAATGACCTATCATATCCCCGAATGAATCGATCACTTTTTTCTCATCCATTTTATTTGCAAAGATTCCCGCATCGCGGTAATAGGAGATCTGATTCAGCGTACTGTTGATACTCTCATTATTCCATAATTCTTCGGAGGGCATCAGATTATAAAGTTGAATGATCTCCTGCCCTATTTTAAAATATTCCACAGATGGAAATTCATCTATAGCGAAATGCTGATTTTTCATGGATGGGTCATTGTGAATGGTCTTCATCCATAAAAAGGTTTTAAATGCTGCTACTTCAGGGAACAAATAAAAATACCAGAATGGAACGTCCTTGCATAAATAATGCATTTTTTTATCCGGGAAGGAATTGAAATAATGGAACTGCTCCCGCATGCCCAATAGATATTCTTTAAAGTCAACCCCATGTTGAGTAAGACCCGGGGCACGAAACAATACTGAATCATTACTGAGGTTCAGCATTTCATCAAGTGATAAATGAAAATGTTCACATACGAT
>JAYTXP010000156.1:0-2749 GCA_043742885.1 Chitinophagaceae bacterium
ACATAAAAAAACCCTCCCGGAACAACCGGAAGGGCATTTTCAATAGGGTTTGAAAATAATTTTATAACGCTAATCCCACACTTACCTGGAATCCCCGAGTGGTCCATTTTTCCTGGTCAGGCAGATCGCTGATATTATTCAGACCAATCGCATAGCGCGTATTAAGTCTGAGGTTGGCGATCTTGAAATTCAATCCGGCCAGCATAGAAAGGTCGCCATGTTTGAAGGCCTCACCACCATTCTGCAAAGTAGTCTTCTGCTTATCGATCAGAATACCAAACTGTGGTCCGGCCTGCAACGATAAGAAAGAGCCGATCAGTTTGTAGTTCACTACGATCGGAATAGACAGGTAATTCAACTTAACATTGGCATTTCCATTGAATACATTGTGGTAGACATTGGAATAACTGCTATCTACACGGGTAGCATACTGGTTCCACAACACCTCCGGTTGCACCACCAGTTTATTGCCGGCACGGATCTCCATAAAACCACCCAGAGAATAACCATAACGGAATTCATCCTTAAAGGATTTTCCCTGGATCTTGGTGATGTTTGATCCGGCTTTTACACCAATGTGAAACTGGGCCATGGATGCCATACTGAACAACATTAAAGCAGAGAGAATAAGAAGCTTAGTTTTCATGATTCATTATTTTAGTGAATTTGTCTACTGGTGACGAGTCGATAACGGCCAAGGATGATGCCGCAGGTCGGAATTACATGTTAAAAATTTCTTATAAAATTTTAAACGGAGAACTTTAGAACATAATACCTGCGGTTACCGCGAACATGGTATTAAAATGTTTGTCAGTGGCGGGAAAATAATAGTCTAGCGCAAACTGGGGCTGCAGGAAGACTTTTCCGATAGAATACTCTCCCCTCATATAAAAGGTGAGCGACAAGGGCTGAAATTTCAGATGATCGTCAAGCGATACATTATCTGAATTATACAACACATTGCTTCCTGTACGGATGCTGGTTGCATAGGTGGAGGAAGATTGATTAAAACCAAATTTCTGCGTGCCTGAAGTAAAGCTGAGTTGAGGAGTGAAGCGTATATGATCCTTGTATTTCAAAACATCCAGCCAGTAGAAATCATGACGAACCGATAATAAAAGGGAGAAATCAGAAATAGTTTCTTTCGTGTTTATGTATGTGAACCCTCTTCTTCTTAACCGAAGATCCTGGATCAGTGCTTCCCTTTCCTGATAGTCATTGCGGCTTCCCCAACCATAACTAATGGCCACCATGGGTCGCACCCACCATTTTCGGTAAACGAAATAAGCATAGAGTTCATTCTGTAATGGCGTAGTATAAAAAGAGAGAGAATCTTTTGTAAAAAAACGAGTATAGGAAAATCCGGTGGCTAGCTCTCTGTTTTTCAGATAATCATAGGTTCCCGTTATACCCGATTGGTACATGATCGTATTATTACCATCATTCACCAAGTAGGCGTTCCCGGTAATACCCAAACCTGATTTATGATAATAACCGATCGTTGGTGAATAGGTCATTCTCTTCGAGGTAATGATCTCAAAATCGCTTTTGTTCTCGATGTTGTAGAAGACCTTATTGGCTGAAACACTTAAGAGAAAATAACTATGAGGAGAAAGAATAGAATCCATAAACTCGTCAAAATCCTGAAAAAGTTCAGAATAGTCAATGGTCGTGTCAATTAAGGAGAAATCATCTTTTTTGGGTTTAATGGTCGAATCAGTGGTTGACTGCTGGCAATAAGCCAGAGCAGCCATCCCCAGAAAGAGAATAGTTATTGACCATTTTT
The DNA here is from genome assembly GCA_043742885.1 of Chitinophagaceae bacterium. Lineage (GTDB taxonomy): Bacteria > Bacteroidota > Bacteroidia > Chitinophagales > Chitinophagaceae > JJ008. Next base: position 1,787 of record JAYTXP010000156.1, read on the forward strand.
TTATCATCGGCAGTTGGTACCAGGTCATTTGACGATTCAGCCAGTTAAAAGTTTAATTCATTGCTTTTCAATCCCAAATATACTTTACTGAAATTCAAGCACCGTTATTTCAGGAAGAATTCCTACCCGGCCCGGATAACCAATAAAGCCAAATCCCCTGTTAATATATAGCTTTTGAGGGTTCTTGCGGTCATCATTAATATCATTAGATATATATAAGCCCGCCCATTCTTTGTACACATAACGAACAGGACTCCATTTTATTCCAGGTACTTCAAAACCGAACTGCATGCCATGGGTATGCCCCGAAAGCGTAAGATCAATATCCTTATAGGCCTTCAATACTTCCGCTCGCCAATGGGATGGATCGTGACTCATTAATATTTTAAAGGGATAACCTTCTGCCCCTTCATAGGCTTTTTTAAGGTCGCCATAACTGGTAAAACGGGCTTTTGCACTCCAGTTCTCAATGCCTATCACGGCGATTTTTTCATTTTCCTTTTCAATAACCACATGTTCATTCATCAGCAATCGCCAACCTAATTCCTCATGCACTTTTTTTAATTTCTCCAGGTTCTCTTCTTTATGCGCCTGGCTGGGCCAGTTCAGATAATCGCCATAATCATGATTACCCAGGGTGGAATATACGCCCAGCGGGGCTTTCAGCTGACTGAACAGGTCTATATAATCTTTCATCTCATCGGCCACATTATTCACCAGATCGCCTGTAAAAAGAATCATATCCGGTTCCTGGTGCAATATTTTATCGATCCCTTTTTGCACCGCTTCTTTATTTGAAAAGCTTCCGGAATGGATATCTGAAATATGAACCACTTTCAATCCCCGGAAAGGCGCTGGCAGATTATCATACTTCAGTTTAACCTTATGAACCTGGTAATTGTATTTATTACGAAATCCATATAACAATAAAAGAAACAAAGTAGCAGCTGCTAACAATCCTAC
>JAYTXP010000157.1:0-4103 GCA_043742885.1 Chitinophagaceae bacterium
ATAAAACTGCCGCGGGAATATCTGTACTGACCAATGAAGAATTTTTTGGAGGCGATCTGGATGATCTGATACAGACCAAGGTGGTTTCGGATATACCAGTGTTAAGAAAGGATTTTATTGTTGATCGCTGGCAGATCGCCGAATCGAAAGCCTTTGGTGCGGATGTGATCTTATTGATAGCCGCTTGTTTAAGTCCGGATCAGGTAAAAGAATTCGCCAGCTATGCGCATGAGATCGGATTGGAATCTATACTTGAAATACACAATGAAAAGGAACTGGATCATTACTGCGATGAAGTGGATATGATTGGTGTGAATAACCGGGATCTGAATAGCTTTAATGTGGATATACAGGTTTCCCTTGACCTGATCAAAAAGCTTCCTGCCGGCAAACCTGCCATTGCCGAAAGCGGCATTACAGAGGTGGAAGTGATACAGCAGTTAAGAGCCGTCGGGTTCAAAGGGTTTCTGATTGGGGAAAGATTTATGAGAGATAATGATCCGGGTGTCTCATTTGAGGAATTCATGTCTAATTTAGCTACCAAATAATCGTTTATGAATATTAAAGTCTGTGGTATCACTGAAATGAAGCAATTACAGCAGCTCGATGGATTGGATATTGATTTTGCCGGGTTGATATTTTATAAAGATTCTCCAAGGTATATAGGAGATAAAATTGATAAGAATGCATTAAAAAGAGCGGATCTTGATATTCGTAAAGTCGGGATTTTTGTAAATCCTGAAATGATCGAAGTACTGGATGCCATTGACGAGTACGGGCTGGATGCAGTGCAGTTGCATGGAGAAGAAAACCCTGAGTTATGTGAGGATATTAGTACTGAAGCAGAAGTGATAAAAGCTTTTCGAATTACAGAAGGAGTGGATGTAGATAAACTGGTAGCGTCTTATGATTCGGTATGTGATTATTATTTATTTGACACAGGTGGTTTAAAAGAAAGTATTGGGGGCACAGGAAAGCAATTTGACTGGAATTTGCTGACCAAGGCCAAGATCGAAAAACCATTTTTTCTGAGTGGTGGTATCAGTGTGGAAGATGCGGCAAGAATAAAATCATTCAAACATCCTGATCTTTTCGGTGTTGATATAAATAGCCGCTTTGAATTATCACCGGGATTAAAGGATATGAAACTGGTTCTGCAATTCAGGCAGGCATTAAAATAGAGTTATGAGAAAGAGTTTGCAGCAACCCGATGAGAATGGATATTATGGTTCCTTTGGCGGCGCGTATATACCTGAGATGCTTCATAAAAATGTGGAGGAGTTAAGATCAAGGTATCTGGATATTATGAATGAGCCGGCCTTTAAGGAAGAGTTTCAACAGTTGCTCAAAGATTTTGCCGGACGTCCTACTCCTCTATATCTGGCTAAAAGATTAAGTGAACGGTATGGGTTTACCATTTTTTTAAAAAGAGAGGACCTTTGTCATACAGGGGCACATAAGATCAATAATACGATTGGGCAGATCCTGCTCGCCATTTGCATGGGAAAGAAAAGGATTATTGCTGAAACAGGTGCTGGTCAGCATGGAGTCGCCACCGCAACAGTATGCGCATTGAAAGGAATGGAATGTGTGGTCTTTATGGGAGAGAAAGATATTCAGCGACAGGCTCCCAATGTAGCGAGAATGAAAATGCTGGGTGCAAGGGTAGTGCCGGTGACCAGTGGCAGCCGTACATTAAAAGATGCCACTAATGAAGCCATACGAGAATGGATCAATGATCCGGTAGATACACATTATATTATTGGAAGTGTGGTGGGTCCGCACCCTTATCCGGATATGGTGGCGCGTTTTCAAAGTGTGATCAGTGAAGAGATCAGAAAACAACTGAAAGAAAAAACCGGAACTGAGCTGCCCGACGCAGTGATCGCCTGTGTTGGTGGAGGTTCCAATGCGGCAGGTGCCTTTTATTATTATCTGGATGAAGAAAAAGTAAAACTTATCGCGGTTGAGGCAGCGGGACATGGAGTGAATTCCGGATTAAGTGCAGCTACAACCCAACTGGGTACCATGGGTATTCTGCATGGATCTAAAAGTTTACTTATGCAAACAAAGGATGGTCAGGTCGTGGAACCTCATAGTATTTCTGCAGGACTGGATTATCCTGGTATTGGTCCCCTGCACGCGTATTTATTTGAATCGGGCCGGGGTATATTTTTAAGTGCCACAGATAAAGAGGCGCTGGATGCGGCAATGGAACTTTCGCAAACGGAAGGGATCATTCCAGCCTTGGAATCGGCCCATGCGATCGCGGTTCTTTCTTCACTGAAAGAAAAAAATATATTGGATGAAAAAGATAAAACAGTGGTAATCTGCCTTAGTGGACGCGGAGATAAGGATATGAGCACTTATATGGAACACCTTTAATTATTTTGAATGAGCCGGCTTGAAAAATTGTTCCTGAAGAAAAAAAAGAATGTCCTCAATATTTATTTTACGGCAGGATTCCCCGAATTGAATTCTGTAATGCCCATTATGGAAGCGCTTGAAACGAATGGCGCTGATATCATTGAACTGGGTATGCCGTATAGTGATCCGCTGGCAGATGGTCCTGTGATCCAGCAAAGCAGTCAGTTGGCATTGTCCAATGGAATGGATATGGATATTTTATTTTCCCAGTTAAAGGATATGCGTTCAACGATCACTATTCCGGTCATATTAATGGGTTATATGAATCCTGTATTGCAGTATGGGTTTGAAAAATTTTGCCGGGATGCGGCTGCCGTTGGTGTGGATGGACTTATTTTACCTGATCTTCCGGCTCGTGAATATGAAGAATTTTATGAACCGGTATTCAGGAAATTCGGACTTAATATGATCTTTCTTGTAGCACCCGAAACCTCCAATGAAAGGGTAAAAAAACTGGACGCCCTGAGTACAGGTTTTTTATATGCCGTTTCTTCATCGAGCATAACCGGGTCAGAAGGGTCCAATAGTGGGTTTGAGTCTTATATTGACCGCTTAAACTCACTTTCACTTAAGAATCCGATACTGGTTGGTTTTGGAATCAGTGACCGATCCGGCTTTTTAAAAGCCTCGGCCCATACAAATGGAGGGATCATAGGATCAGCCTTTATTAAGGCCATATCAAGATCTGAAGATGTTAAAGCCACCACAAAAGCCTTCCTTTCGTCCATACTGAATTAGCCTCCATTTCGGAGTCAGAGATCCTTTATTTACATTTGTATATTATCAAATCGCGACCATGAAAAAAATATTATTCCTGTTGATCTTGTTCCCTTTTACCACGATGGCGCAACCCCCTGCGACTGCAGTAAAAGAATTTCGTATTGAGGGTAAACTGGATGGTTATCCTGAGGGTACAAAGATCACGATGGTAGAGAATGTGAGTTCCAAAGAGATTAGTTCCGGAAAACTTCAGAAGGGAAAATTTCTTTTGACTGGAAAACTCGAAGAACCAGAGCTTTGCTATATTATGATCGATGGAGTTGAAAAATCGATAGAGCTGTTTGCAGAGAATTCAATCATTGCGCTTAAAGGGAAGAAAGACGATCCTGTATATAAGATCGAAGGATCTGCATCGCAAAAAGATTTTGAGCAGTTCACTGCCCTCTTTATACCTCTGTACCAGCAGATATCTTCTATTGTAAGTACGATCAACAATACTCCTCCGGGTGCCGATAAGGATAATCTCATGACTTCCTATACGTCTATGCATCAGAATATACAAATAGCTTTTGATAAATATTTCAGGGAGCACAGTGCTTCTTATGTTTCCCCTTTTGTGATGGGCATTTCCACCCAATTCAATGACGATGTGACTTTATTGGAGACTAGGTTTAATGGATTGGCTGAAAAGATCAGAAAATCAAAAGCTGGTGCGGTCTTACTTGCAAGTATCGCGGAAAAAAAGATCGGTTCCATAGGTTCTGCGGCTATGGATTTTTCACAGCCAGATACAATGGGTAATCTTGTATCTCTTTCCTCTTTCAAAGGAAAATATGTGCTGGTAGATTTCTGGGCATCCTGGTGCGGTCCATGCAGAAACGAGAATCCAAATGTGGTGGAGAATTTCAATCAGTTCAGAAATAAAAACTTTACGGTGCTGGGAGTTTCATTAGATC
>JAYTXP010000158.1:0-10563 GCA_043742885.1 Chitinophagaceae bacterium
AAGATGACAATTGAACCTGCTACCGCAAAGGATCTGATATCTACTCCGAGCAGATTGAGAAATGGCTTCCCTATAAAAAAGAAAACCACCATCAGCACACCGGAGATAATAGTTACCTTAAAGGGACTGATATGGCCCTGCTTTTGTTTGATGCTGATCAGCATGGGTACAGAACCAACCACATCTATTACTGCGAAAAGAGTAAATGTAAGCGTGAGGAATTCCTGGAACTGAAAGTTCATAGTTTTTGTCTTTCCGCAAAGTTAGGTTACATGAAAAGAAAAAAATCTATCTGAAATTTATCCCTGCCGGGATCAATAGACTCTATTATGGAATTAAAAGAACTAAATAACCTTACTAAAGAATTCAATCCTTCCCCAAGAATGCCCATATTCTTCATGGGACATGGCAGTCCTATGAATGCCATTGAAGAGAATGAGTTTGTGCAGGGCTTCCGCGAAATGGGTAAACAATTGCATACCCTATTCAGCAGCCGGTAATTCAGTTGAGCCTGGATCGTACCCAAGCTCCTTCCTATCATTATGAGCTGGTTAAAGAATTACAATCGCTGCGAGACAAAGGCGTACTTATTATTGGTAGCGGAAACATGGTGCATAATCTAAGAATGGTTGACTGGCATCGGTTAAATGAAACTTTCGCATTTGACTGGGCTCAGGAAACCAGTCAAAAAATGAAGTATTTAATAGAAACAAGGAAAAGCATTTGAGCTGGCCATCCCTACTCCCGAACATTATCTGCCCTTGCTATATATTCTTGGTTTGAAGAAAAAAGACGAGACTGCTACTTTTTATAATGACAAACCGGTGGGCGGTTCTCTTAAAATGACCTCAATAATGTTTAATGGAGAAAAAGATTTAATTTAACTTTCATTAAAACTTAAACTATATGTCCCTTACTCCTGGTAAACCTTCCACATTTCTTTTGTTCCCCTGGGGATTATTCTCAATCGTAGTTGTGCTGGTACTTAATATCACCCTGAATGATGCATGGTTCAACCGAAACTGGAGTTGGATCGCATTAGTGCTTATAATTCCAGCAGCAATACTGGAAAATTTCAAAGTGGGCTATTCCACTATGCGCATTATGTTTATGAAAGTGGTTTTCTCACTGCTATCATTCCTGCTGGTAGGCATGGCCTTTGGCTCAGCTATCCAGGGATGGCATGTTGGAAAATTTCAACCCACTGTGACCGGGCCTTTAAAATATATTCAACTGCCCTGGTATGTTATACTGGCGCTCATCATTTTATTACTGATACAGGTGGCACAGTTATTCAGTATGCTGAAAGCAGTGAAGAGGGAGTTTATGCAGCTTGATCCGGACCAATAGAGGTTGAGGTATTCACCTACCCACCACCTTAAAAGCCGCCTTCAAAAATGGCATAGTCGGAAAAGTAGAAATGATCTTCAGTTCTTCCGCTAAAGTAGTTTCATTATCCAGGAATTTAAATACCTGCTGCACTTTATTCTTTTTAAATAATTGGCTGAAGACCTGTTTCCCTGGCAGCTTCTCATTGTAAAGGATATGGAGTAAGACATTATCATAAAAATGAAAACGATTTCCGGGTGAAGGCATCGTTTCCAGCTTTTCCTTCTTCAATAATTTTTGAAAGATCGCCTCAGAGTTTTTTTGAATGAACTGAAAGGTATATCCACTGGAGCCTTTGGTCTGACCACCTGCAGTTCCAATATTAAAAGCCTTATCTCTGAACTTAAACTTTTCACTGGTCATAGGTATTACCCCAAACTCCTCCTCGATAACACGATAATTTTTTATACCAGCAAAAAGACTGATATACTCTTTTAACTCTTCATCATATTTTTCCGGCTTCAGCAATTCACGGGTAAAAAGGGTATACTCGATAAGCGCCTTTGTTTCTGAAAATGGCAATACATAAGCAAAGCTGGTCCCATGATCCTGGTGAATTCGAAAATCCATCATGATGGCCTTCGACTTATCAAAGGATGGCTGATCGGTCTCAACCAACCATCCTTTGAAATGCTGAAGAAGGGTGATCGGTTTTTGCTTTTCTGAAGGAACATAGATCGAATTGAATAAACAGGGTGTATCTAAGAATACCGATTCGCCATTAAGGATAAGTCTGGCTTTATTCCCGTCCCATTCCCACTCTTCTATATCCGCATATACCCATTCCACTTTGTCCTGCAATTCCTGCATACAATAACGGTAAAGATCTTCCCCTCTTATCATTTTATATTCATAAGGGGATATTTCCAGGTCAGAAGAAAATTCATCGCTCAAAAAGCTGATCCGTGGCCAGCGACGATGAACAATTTCTTCAAAAAAGCCGGGACCTTTTTCCCAGTAACACCAGGTGCGGTCATTCTTTGATTTTGGTGCCCGATCTATGAGTAAAATTTTTTTGCTTGAAAACTCTCCCGAGCGTAGCATACGCATGACAAGACTGAGACTTGAAAGTCCCATTCCCAGAAACACAAAATCGTATTGATTATATTTTGTCGGGGGCATATTCCACCTTCGCGTTACCAGCCATCAGTTTCCTGTCCCTTCTTATTTTATCCCAGTATTTCTTATGCACCATCAACATACCAAAACTCTCGCCCTCCTGCTTGTGCAGGTGTTTATGATGCATTTTATGCGCCCAGCGAATGGCGCGTACATATGTCCTGTTACTGCGGGTAAACCATTTGAAACGCTGATGGATGATCACATCATGAACAATAAAATAGGCGAAGCCATAGGCCATGATACCAAAGCCAATTGCCTGCTGCCACCAGACATGCTGATAAGTACCAAAACCAATGAGCAACATACTGGGAACGGCAAAGATCACGAAGAAGGCATCATTTTTTTCGAAGAAGCCGGGCTCAATCTGGTGATGATCGCGATGCAAATACCATAGAAATCCGTGCATCACAAAACGATGAGTAAGCCAGGTAATACCTTCCATTATAAGAAAGGTGCCAGCTAATACGACTATATAAAAAATGATGTTCATGCTGTAAAATTAGTTCATTCCACTTCCCCTTGCTCCTCAAGCTGGTACCATTTCTTCACCCTCGGAAATGCCATTCTGAACCAGGCGGTATATATATGCGGATATTTCTCAAGAGAATCCTCGACCTGCTCCAATGAAAGAAATTTATACTCCATTACTTCAGTGGGATCCGGAAAAACGGGACCATCATATTGCCCTATCAATACATGATCGAATTCATGCTCTATCAAGCCGTTCTCCATATCGGCCCGGTAAAGAAAATCGAATGCCTTCATTAATGTTGCATCGAAACCCATTTCTTCCTGCAATCTGATACGGGCAAAACCTTCCATACTCATATCCTCCACTGGGTGAGAACAGCAGGTATTGGTCCAAAGACCCCCACTATGGTATTTATCCAGGGCTCTTCGCTGAAGCATCAGATCACCCTGCTTATTAAATATGAAAATGCTGAAGGCACGATGCAATTCTCCCTTAAGGTGAGCATCCATTTTTTCCGCTGTACCTAATGACTTATCCTCTTCATCTACTAATATAACCCTGGAGCGATCCATCAGATAAGTCGGAGTTGATTCTTTAAACCGGCCCGAAGAATGATCATCGCCTTATGATAATTGGCAATCCGGATCCTTGTGTTGAGAATATGGGCTGGCTCTAATTTTCTGATCTTTTTGAAAAGGCTCATGTAATATTTGTATGCAACATAAACGCCGAATCTCGCTTTAAATGGAAGACCCATAATCCCTTCATAAGCATTGCGAAAATCATTTGCAATATCGTCTTCGATCTTCTGCTTACATTCATCTGTAAAATTATTGAAATCGCAGTCTGGAAAATAGATCCTTGATAGTTCGTTGAAATCTGCTTTCACATCGCGAAGAAAATTTACTTTTTGAAATGCGGCGCCCAAAGAACGGGCGGATCCTTCCAGGCTATCATACAATGATCTCTTACCATCGCAGAAAACATAAAGGCACATGAGGCCAACTACTTCCGCCGATCCATATATATACTCTTTATAACCTTTCTCATCATAACTAACCCTGCACAGATCCATTTCCATGCTGTTAAAAAATGCATTGATCAGTTTATGATCAATGTTGTAATCATTCACGGTGCGCTGAAAACTATTCAGAATGGGATTGAGACTGATCTTTCTTTCGATAGCATCAAAGGTCTCTTTTCTGAATTCTTTAAGTAGCATCACTTTATCATGGTCATGAAAAGAATCAACGATCTCATCCGCGAAGCGGACAAAACCATAAATATTAAAAACAGGTGTACGCAGGTCACGATGCAGCATTCTTATCGCAGAGGAAAAAGAAGTGCTGTATTTTTTTGTTACAACCCGGCTACAGATCTCACTTGTTCTATGAAAAATATCGACCATAATTTGAATATAAAGCAATTTGTGGTTAACCCAATCTTTTTAACAATTGTCTGGCCACTACCTCCCCGCTGATCAAACTGGGTGGAACACCCGGACCCGGAACGGTAAGCTGCCCGGTATAAAAAAGGTTTTTTACTCGTTTACTTTCACAGGAAGGACGGAAAATGGCTGTTTGTAAAAGGGTATTGGCCAAACCATAGGCATTACCTTTAAATGAATTATAATCTGACTTAAAATCTTTTACAGAATAATCTTTATAATAAACGATCGAATCACGTATTGGTTCACCGGTATGCTTCTCCATCCGTGAAATGATCAGGTCGAAATATTTTTTACGAAGTTCCACAGTATCTCCTTCCAGGCCGCTGGCCACCGGTATAAGGAATACGATCGACTCATGGCCCTCCGGGGCAGCTTTATCATCTGTTACTGATGCTACACTGGAATAAAACAAGGGTGCTTTCGGCCATTTTGGATCTTTATAGATCTCCTCCCCATGTTGTTCAAAGGATACATCAAAGAAAAGTCCATGATGCGCCACGTTTTTCAATTTTTTATTTAACCCTACATAATACATCAGGCAGGAAGGTGCCATTACTTTTTTACTCCAGTATTTATCTGAATAACTTCTCGATTCTGGGGGCAATAAATTAGTTTCTGTAAAATGATAATCTGCTCCACTGATCACTGCCTCTGATTCATATTGGCCTTTGTCAGTATGCACAGCGCTTATTTTCTTTCCCAGCAGATCCATTTTTGTAACCGCTTCATTAAAGCGAAATTCCACACCCAGCTCCAGCGCCAGTCTATACATGCCATCCACCACGGAATACATACCTCCTTTTGGATACCAGGTACCCCCTTTTATATCGGCATAGTTCATTAAACTATAAAGAGCAGGGGTATCCTCCGGCAAAGCACCGAGAAATAATACCGGGAATTCCATCAACTGCCTTAGTCGGGATGATTTAAAATAATGGGCTATATGGTTTTTAATATTATTGAAAACCTGCAAACGAAATACACCGGTGATGGTTTGCCAATCCAGAAATTCGAGAAGTGAGCGTCCGGGTTTATAAACCAGTTTTTTTATTCCGACTTCGTATTTATAAGCGGCACCCGCCAGATATTTTTCTAATTGCTGGCCACTACCCTTCTCTATTGATTCAAATGTATTTTTCAATTGTTGAAAATCGGCGGGTATATCAGTGAATCCATCATTCCAGTAAACACGATAAGAAGGATCCAGCCTCTCCAATTGGTAATAATCTGAAGCCTTTCTTCCGAACTGTTCAAAATATCTTTCGAATATATCTGGCATCCAATAGAAGGAAGGGCCCATATCAAAAACAAATCCCTGTTCTTTTAATTGACGGGCACGTCCGCCAGGGCCATCGTTTTTTTCAATAACGGTTACCTGCCATCCTTGTTTGGCCATAAAGGAGGCTGCAGACAGGCCGGCAAACCCACTGCCGATCACAATAAGTTTTCTTTTGTTCACGGAAGAATTTTAATGACGGCTGATCTGCTCTTTCAGAAGTTTACGGGCGAAATGTATACGACTTTTGATCGTACCTAAAGGTTCATGGAGCAATTCAGCGATCTCATTGTACTTGTATCCGTCAAAGTACAATAAAAAAGGAGTTTTAAAAATTTGAGGCAGCGAACTGATAGCCTCCTGGATCTCCTTCATGCGCAGATTAGATTCTGCGGCATTGCCGATTGTAGTCTGTTTCTGATTAATGAGAAATTCATTCGGCGTACTGTCGAATATGGTGCGCTGTTTTGCTTTGCGGCGATAGTTATTAATGAAGATATTCCGCATTATCGTGAACAACCATGCTTTGATATTCGTACCAACATTATATTTCTCATGGTTGGCCAGGGCTTTATATAAAGTTTCCTGGAACAGATCATTTGCTTCCTCTGTATCTCTTGTGAGATTGATAGCGAAAGGCTTCAAAAAATCGGCATTGGTCACCAACAACTCACTGAATTCCTGCGTTAGCATATTTTTTTGTTTAATTATTTACAGTGTAAAGTTAAACAAAATTTTGTTATAAAAAGTTCACCCTGTCTGTTAATATGAGGGAAAAACAGGTCAAAAAGAAATAAAAGTTTGAAAATCAGCTAGTTAAAGGAAGAAAGCAATTCCATCACTGAAGCTAGTGAGGTTTTAAACTCCACATTTGGAGGAATGGGCTTGTGATAACCCTGGACCATTTGACCGGAAATGATCAATTTTTTATGAGGAAGCCGGCCACTTAATTGCAGAAGAAATTTATCAAAATTAAAATTGGGACAGGTAGCAGTAAGATGTACAAATAAGAAATCCGGATCTTTTTGCTTAGCAACGTATTCTACATCATTGACAGGGCAGTTAGCTCCAAGATAGATCACCGATATGCCACGGCTTTTGAGAAGATAATACATGTAGAGTAGCCCCAGTTCATGATGCTCTCCTTCCGGAAGGAATAGCAAGAATTTTTTATTTACCTGAAGACTGGTGTTTACAGATTCGAGAGCATAAATCAATTTATGCCTGATCACATTGGTGACCAGGTGCTCCTGAGAAGGATTGATATGTCCTGTTTGCCAGAGTATCCCGATCTTCTCAAGAAATGGAAATATGATCTGTAAAACAGTTTTTTCAATTCCCCTGGAGCCTACATATTTATCAAGCGTATTTTCAAATTGCTCGATCTCCAGCTCCACCATATGCTGCACCAGTTCATTGATCACTCTTTCCTGAACGGCTATAGGATCACCCAAAGAAAGTATGCGTTGCTGAATTTCTTCGGGTTGCATCCGATCAATATGAGAGATCTTAAATCCAAATTTATTAAGCAGAGATATATTCAGAATGATCCTTAATTCTTCATTACTATAATAACGGATATTCGTAGCTGTGCGCTTGGGACGCAGAAAATGATAGCGCTGTTCCCAAATACGAATTGTATGGGCCTTGATGCCGGAAAGGTTTTCGAGGTCTTTTATGGTGAAAGCGTTCATGCTTCTTTGGGTTGATCGGAATATATTACAAATGAAGGAGGGAAAAGGTTGAGAGGATTGAGGGGTTGAGGGGGTTGAGGTACAGATTCGTAAAAACCCTAGCTCCGCTTAAGCAGAAGTACCTGATTTGAGGGTTCCCTAGTGAGTTTTCAGTCAAAATCATTCTTCATACCAAATACATTAAATATTTTTAAGGAGAAATCAAATCCTTTGAAAAGAAGAACCATAAAATTTTTTACTTTCTCCCTGGGATCTATTTTACTCTTTATGATCCTGTTGAATGCCCATCTCGGAAACAGCGAGACGGATAAATTATATATAAGGATGTTTTTGAAAGAATGGAATTTGGCAGATCAGCTTAATTCGGCGCATTCTTCTTTTGAAAATGAGATCGCCTTTATATCCAAACTCCAGGATAGTACGCTGTACGATATTAAAATGGGAGAGGTAGACCCGGTTAATGCAACTAGCATGAAATTTTATTATTCGAATCGTAAAGGGCTATGTTTTAACAGGGCTTTTTTCCAGGAGAAAATATTACGATACGCTGGATTCACCACCCGCCACGTATATATATATTTTAAGGAAGATCATAGCAGTATTGAAAAATCAGACCTGTTTGATAAACGACTTCGATCTCATGCAATGTTCGAGGTAAAGACTTCAAAAGGATGGATGGCGGTGGAAACAAATTCAAACTGGCTCGCATTGGATAAAAATAATAATCCAATGACCATGACTGATATCAGGGAGCACCTGTTAGAAAATAATTTAGAATATGCCAAAGCGCCTACAAAAGGAAAGCTTTTCTTTTCAGAAATTCCAATACATTCAAATTTCAACTTTATTTATGGAATATATTCCCGGCATGGAAAATATTTAAGCTCCGGACTTGAAAGTATGGCAGATAAGAACTCCTTGTTTCATTACATTCCAGACTATGACCTGGGAGAATTATGGTTTAACCTTTAAAGTAATTCAGCGTTCCGAATCTTACCTGTAGCCAGTAATTTTTCCAGCGGCGCCTGAAGAGAAGAGTTTCTTAAAGCTTCAATATGCCCCATATGGTGCAGATCGGAGCCGGCCAGATCATAATATGATTTTTTTATAAGGTAATTGGCCAGCTCATTTACGGTCTTTCCATAATGATTGGTCAGGGAGAGTAAATTAAGCTGGAACCAGCAGCCGCTGTCTTTGAGCTCATCATAGAATTCTTTTTGATGCTGATAATATATATATCTCTCCGGATGAGCGATCACTGGTTGGTAGCCTTGCATCTGTAATTCAAATATTATTGATTTCAATCCATGAGATGCATAGGCCATGGAAAATTCCACCAGCACAAGGTTGTCGTGGAGAGTCAGTAATTTTTCCTTTCGTTCCAAGAGCTGTTCTACATGTTCATCCAGAAAATATTCGGCGGCCGCATCTATTTCAATATCAATTCTTTCTTCTGAAATCCTTTTTCTTAGCCTGTCGAGTCCTGAAAGAATAATATCCCTAGTATTGGGATAAATATCAGCCAGCACGTGCGGCGTAGTAATAAGTTTTACATAACCCAGCTCCTTCATTTTTCGAATCAGATCCACTGAAGTCTCCATGTTCTGTGAACCATCATCTATGCCCGGTATCAAATGCGAATGCAAGTCTACCTTAAGAGCAGAGAAGCTTGATGAAGAAGAAGATTTTGATTTGAAAATATTAAACATGGGAAGAAGGTTGAGGGGTTGAGCAGTTGAGGGGTTGAGCGAAAAGTCATTAAAAAAGAATCTTCACTCAACTATTGACGAAGACAACTCAACAGCTCAACAATTTCATGAATATTCACGGGTATATGATCTCACCCTTATTAACTTTTCTTAGGTAGTGTTGGAAACACCTTATGAACCAAATTGCTTTTCGGAAATACAACATACCATGCCGTCAGAAACATCAGCATAAAATCAGTAAAAAAATTCTGATGCTGCTGGTACCAGATCTCGAGTGCTCCTTTATAAGGAAGAATGATATCCCGGTAAGTTTGCTCCGGTGTTAGTTTACTATTGGTAATGATCAGCTCTTCATCACGGAATACAATAGAGCCTATACCTGTAAGTCCGGGTCTTACATTATATACCTCCGATTTCATTTCATCTGAATACCTATCAAAACCAGATTTCATTAAAGGCCGTGGGCCTACAAAAGACATATCACCGATCAGAATATTTATAAGCTGAGGAAGTTCATTCAATTTTGATTTCCTAAGAAACCTTCCAAATGGTAACACCCTAGGATCATTTCGCGTGGTAAGATCCTTCGATCCTATATTAGGACTATTCTTCAACATCGTTGCAAACTTCAGAATGTTGAATATTTTATTCTTAAACCCCACTCGTTCCTGTTTATAAAATACAGCGTGCTCGCCTGTCAGGAGGAGAATGATCACGACAGGGAGAAATATTGGTAGCAGTATGATTAGTGAAAGCAGGGAGAAGAGTAAGTCGAATATGCGCTTTATGATGATATACATAGTTGAGCTGTTGCTTTACTGAAATTTTATATCCTCTGGCACAAGCTTTCCCGCATCAAAATAATTGTTATACCACTGCACCGTTTCCTTAAGTCCATCCTGCCATTTTACTTTAGCAACAAAGCCTAATTCCTTTTTAGACTTAGTTACATCCGGACTTCGTCTGGAAACAGAGCCGGGATATGTGGGCTCGTATTTATATTCGCCTTTGAACCCCATGAACTCTCCTGTCTTGCGGGTTAATTCTTCAATGGTTATTTCAATACCTGTTCCAAGATGATAGATCTGCTGATTGGTACCGGGTGTTTCCATGGAAAGAACAGTTCCTTCCACCGCATCGGTGATATAACAGAAGTCACGGGTTTGATCAGCCCCGTATATTCGATAGGGATCTTCCTTGTCACGGAAACGTATCACCAAATGTGGGATCACATGGTTGAAACCCATGCGCGGGCCAAATACATTATGATAACGAATAATGGTAACCTCAAAGCCAAGCATTTTTCCATAGTTCAAAAAACCTGATTCGCCGAGTATCTTAGTGACAGCATAGGTAAATCTTGGATGACCGATATGCTGAATGGTCAGTGGCACCTCTTCCGGAGTAGGGATCTTATATCCAAATGCTTCTACCGTACCCGCATAATTTTC
>JAYTXP010000159.1:0-7668 GCA_043742885.1 Chitinophagaceae bacterium
GCTTTAGTTACCTGATCCGCATTGATTCTTCCCCGGTCTCCAAATAATAGTTTTACAGATGCTCCCGAATTCAATGCGATACCGCCGCCTTCATATTGGTAAACATGAGATGATTCATCACAGATCACTTCATCACCGGGTTGTGTATGGCATTTAATAGCGATCTGATTGGTCATCGTGCCGGAGGGACAAAATATGGCTGCTTCCATTCCAAACATGGCAGCGCAAAGGTTTTCCAGTTCATTTATTGAAGGGTCTTCTCCAAAAACATCATCCCCAACAGGGGCAGAGAACATGGCTTCCTTCATGGCTGGGCTAGGGCGGGTGACCGTATCTGACCTGAAATCAATGACCATCTTGAATATTTTATGCAATATAAAGGGCTTCTAAGCTATTTCAAACATAATAACATTCAGTTCATTACCCTGACTATTGCGGGTTTTTGCAATCAGACCTGGGTTTTCAGGGCAAAAAAAGGATGTAACCAGATTTTAATTGAAGCGTCTTAAATCCTGTTACTCGGAACGGCCTTTTATCCCTGAATATGGCCGTTTAATTTAAAACAATGTACCATGTAATACCAAGTACTTATCTTTGGCTCGTAATAAATAACACTCAGTACTAATAAACAGAAATGATCATGAAAAAGACCTTAACCTTAACCTTAACCCTTTTGCTTTCCTTAGCTGGATTTACTCAATTCCAGGCTGGAAATATAAGTGGAACCGTTATAGATGGAAATGCCAGGACCATCGAATCGGCCACAATCACCTTATTAAAAGCGGGAGATTCGACCGTAGCTAAAATGGCGGTTGCTTCTAAAACCGGATTATTCCAGTTTGATGGCGTACCTGAAGGACGTTACCTGGTTTCTGTTTCTGCCGTGGGGCATAAAAAAGTTTTTTCAGAAACTATAATCATCAATTCAAACAGCCATGAAATCACCGTAAAAACAATTGAACTGGTAGCCGCCACCAAAGACCTGGCTGCTGTAACTGTGGTTGCTAAAAAGCCACTGATAGAGCAAAAAGCAGACAGGACCATCGTGAATGTGGAAGCTTCTATAACTAATGTAGGCAGTTCGGCACTTGAGGTTTTGGAAAAATCGCCAGGTGTGTCTGTAGATAAAGATGGCAACATCAGTCTGAAAGGAAAACAGGGTGTGGTAGTAATGATAGATGGCAGGCCTAGTTACCTAAGTGGTCAGGATCTGGCAAACATGCTTCGTGGTATGAATGCAAGTCAGCTTGATAAAATTGAGATCATGACCAATCCTCCGGCAAAATATGACGCGGCAGGAAATAGTGGTGTCATTAATATCATGACTAAAAAGAACAAGCAATTCGGTTATAACGGTAATGTGACCTCCGGTTATACTCAGGGACATTATGCGCGATTTAATGAGAGTATGAATTTTAATTATCGCAGTGGCAAATGGAATTTGTTTACCAGCGCCGGCTATAATAAGAACAGAAGAACTGAATCACTGATCATAGATCGTAATTTCCGTGAGTCTACAACAAAGGATCTGCTTTCAATATTCAAGCAAAACTCTATTATGGGCAATGAATCAAAATATTTTAATGCCAAATTGGGAGTTGATTATTTCGCAACAAAAAGAACTACTATTGGTTTAGTATTCAGCAGTTTTGAAAATCCTTCCGTTTGGAACAGTCGTACCTCAACCTGGATCTTTACTCCGGATAATACGCTTCAGAGTCAGACCCGTGCTGTTACAAGAAATGATTCCAAATGGAAAAATTTAAGTGGCAATTTCAATCTTCGCAGCCAGTTGGATTCTGCAGGGCAGGAGTTAACTGCCGACCTTGACTTTGTAAATTATAATAGCACAAGCATACAACCGTTTTACAGTTATTATTATGATAATGCGGGCAATCTGCTTCGCAATCCGGATACACTAATGGGAAATCTTCCACAGAATATTGCCATCTATAATGGTAAAATGGATTATACTCTTCCAATGAAAAATAATGCAAAATTTGAAGCGGGAATAAAAACAAGTTATGTGAAAACCGATAATGATGCGAATTATGACTCAATTCGTGATGGAGCCAGTCACCATGACTTTAACAGAAGCAATCACTTTCTTTATGAGGAAAATATTAATGCCGCCTATTTGAATTATAGTCGCCCTCTTGGCAAAAAATGGAATGGGCAATTTGGTCTCCGCATGGAAAATACCAATGCAAAAGGAAACCAGCTCAGCACGAATATCCGGTTCAAACGCAATTACACGCAGTTGTTCCCAACAATATATCTTCAATATGCTGCAAATGAAAAAAATCAGTTCGTTATAAATTATGGTCGTCGTATTAATCGTCCTGATTATGAGGATCTGAATCCTTTCATTCACTTCCTTGACCGATATACTTTTGAAAAAGGTAATCCTGATCTTCGCCCTCAGTTCTCGCATAATATTGAATTGAGTCATACATATAAAGGATTTCTGACCTCCACAATAAATTATAGCAGAACCACGGATATCATTCAGCAGGTGATCGAACAGAATGAACTGAGTAATGAGACCTTCATCAAAAAAGCGAATATTGCCAGCCGCGATCAATTTGGTTTTACTGTTACCGCCAATAAACAATTTAAAAAATGGTGGTCAGGTAATATTTATTTAAATGTTGCTGACAATAAATTCAAAGGCATTGTAAATAATGATCCCATCTCGCTTACTATTTTTGGTTTCATGGGACAGGTACAGCAACAATTCAATTGGAGTAAAGGATGGGGTGCGGAGCTAAGTGCTTTCTATCGTAGCAAAGGCCTGGAAGGAGTGATCTTTATTAAATCGATAGCCCAGGTAAATGCCGGATTCAGCAAACAAATAATGAAGAATAAAGGCAGTCTTAAATTGAATATGAGAGATATTTTCCATGGTGGTGTATTTAAAGGATATAGCCGTTATGGTACTGTGGATGCTCAGTTTGTCAACGTAAATGATAGTCGCACAGTAAGTGTAGCGTTCACTTATCGTTTCAACAAAGGGAAACTAAAGGCGAATGCAGGTAGAAAAGAAGGAAGTGCATCTGACGAGCAGGGTAGAGTGAAAGCAGGAAATTGACAGGACTGTTTTATTGCCAGAGGAGCGAGTCAATAAGCCTGAATTGTATTAGTTTTGGGAACCTTCAAAACTAATCTTATGCCATCATTCGACATTGTAAGTAAAGTAGACGCACAGGCCTTAGATAATGCTGTAAACGTCACCTCAAAAGAGATCACGAATCGTTTTGATTTTAAAGGCACCCATGTGCAGTTGGATCTTGATAAAAAAGATTTCAAGATCAAGATCGAAACGGAAGATGATATGAAAATGCGACAACTGGTAGATGTGCTGATCAACAGGGCACATAAACAAGGTATCGCACCGGAAGCTTTCGACATCACATCCGAGGGTGCTCAGAGTGGAAAATTTTGGAAAAGAGAGGTGAAAGTAAAGAATGGCCTTGTCCAGGAGGATGCCAAAAAGATCGTAAAACTGATCAAGGATGCTGGTTTAAAGGTTCAGGTTGCCATCCAGGATGACCTGATAAGGGTGACTGGGAAAAAAATAGACGACTTGCAGGAGGTAATCCAACTATGCAAAACAGCAGATCTGGGCATTCCTCTTCAGTATTTGAATATGAGGAGTTAAAACCTGCATAACCTGAAGAATTGCTTTAGTTATTGTTGATAACTTAGTGCAAAACAGGTGCGTATCTTCGACTCAAAATATTTGGAATCAGGTAGCCTAAGGGTGTACATTTGATATACAGCTGCACGAAGTTCTAGCAATGGAATGGAAGGCATAGAAGCGGAAGAAGCCCCTCAAAAGGTTGAAGCCCTTCTGGAAAGCATCGGGTAAGTGATCAAAGACGTAAGTCGGAGGTAACTAACTTGGTGCTTTCGTTTTTTTGCCCTTTTTAGTGTTATTAGCTAGATATTAAGGGATTTGGACAAATCGCTTTTCAGGCCTATCTTTGCAGCCCAAATTTATCTATTCACTCCTACGGCAAAATCCGTGGGACCTTCAAAATCATTTAATTATGAAAAAAGGAATCCATCCCGATAAGTATCGGTTAGTTGTTTTTAAGGACATGAGTAATGGTCATACTTTCCTTAGCAGGTCTTCTACAGAATCTAAAGAGATGCTGAAATGGGAAGATGGCAACGAATATCCTCTGGTGAAACTGGAGATATCTAATATGTCACACCCTTTTTTCACCGGTAAAAATATGCTGGTGGATACAGCTGGACGTATCGATAAATTCAATAAGAAATATGCTAAAAAAGCTTAATATTATTATCTTGTAATTGGTCTTTTGACCTGGTTAAGAGATCATTTCATGGCTATACTTTAGACCCTCCGGTTCTCCGGAGGGTTATTTTTTGCCATCGGTCTGACCCTTTCGTAAATTTGAAAACACCCGCTGAACCCAGATCATGGACAAGATCATATTCACAGAAGAGTTTTGCCAGCCAGAAAATTTATTCCCTTTTACTTTAACCCGGCAGATACAGGATATCCGTGTGGGTATACTCACGATCCGTGAGAAATGGGAAGCAATGTTGAAGTTGAAATCATATGACAAAAAAGAGGATGATTATAAGGACCTTGGAAGATCCATCAACATTGATGAGGCGATTAGCAAAAAAAATTCCTGTTATATCATACACGGAAACCTGTTACCATCAAAATCGCTGGTAAGGGCCATAAGAGGGCTGAAGAATGGAGAGTTTATTTCCACTGACTCAGGAACCGGTATTGCTTATAAAGTCAGTCATGCCGAGATAATAGATCGTTTCAAGATCAGAATTGGAAATGCGGTACCTCACGAGGAGGCCATCCGCAGTATACAATTTCCATGGGATATATTTCAAAATAATGCCTGGGCCATTGAGCAGGATTTTTCTCTATTATGTAAAAACAGGAATTCGCAAAAGATATCCAGCACCAATAAACTGATCAATGCAGATAAGATCTTCCTGGAAAAAGATGTAAAAATGGAGCATTGCATCATCAATGCTTCTGAAGGCCCGGTTTATATTGGCCGCCATACCAATATCATGGAAGGATCAATCATACGAGGACCTGTTTCCATTGGAGAAGGGGCCATCGTGAAAATGGGAACAAGGATCTATGGTGGTTCGAGTATTGGACCCTACTGCATGGTGGGAGGAGAGATCAAAAACAGTATACTGTTCGGATATTCCAATAAAGCGCACGATGGTTATCTTGGCGATTCTGTGATCGGCGAATGGTGCAATATGGGAGCTGGAACCAGCAATTCCAATTTGAAAAATAATGCAAGGGATATAAAAATATGGACTCCTTCAGGTGAGATAAATGCGGGGCCCAAATGCGGATTGATGATGGGAGATTATTCCAGAACAGCCATAAATACTTCTATAAATACCGGTACGATCATAGGAGTATGCTGCAACGTATTTGGCAATGGATTAACGCCAAAATATATCCCTAATTTCAGTTGGGGTAGTGAGGGTTTGCGTATTTATGAATGGGAGAAAGTGCTTGAAGATATTGACGGATGGAAAAAAATGAAGGGAAAATCATTGAACGAAGAAGAAAAAGGAATACTGCAGTACATTTACCGCAAATTCGAATGAACAAAATCGGTTAAAAAAAATTATGAGAAAACAGATAGTGGCTGCCAATTGGAAAATGAATTTATCGTATCAGCAGGCGGAAAAATTACTAGATGAGATCCTAGAAGCCAACATTAGATTGAATGAAGATCAGGAAGTGATCTTTGGAGTTCCTTTTCCCTACCTTATCATGGCAAAAAGTGAAATTTCCGATGAGCGGCATTATGAGTTAACTGCCCAAAACTGTCATCATAAGTCAAATGGTGCTTATACAGGAGAAATTTCTGTGGCGATGCTGCAATCACTTAATATACCTTATTGTATTGTGGGTCATAGTGAAAGAAGGGAGTATAATGCAGAAACTAATGAAATGCTGGAAGCAAAGGTGAACCTTCTGCTGGAAGTTGGGATCAAACCAATATTCTGTTGTGGTGAATCACTTCCTATTCGGGAAGAGGGATCACAAAATGAATATATAGCGCGACAATTAAAAGAATCGATCTTTCATCTGGAAGCCGAAGCATTTAGAAACCTGGTTATCGCTTATGAACCAATTTGGGCCATTGGCACAGGTAAAACAGCCAGCACCGCGCAGGCTCAGGAAATGCATTTATTTATACGTTCTGAGATCGCAAAGCATTATGACGAAAGTCTTGCTTCCGAGATATCTATTTTATATGGCGGCAGTGTAAAAGCCGGAAATGCGGCAGAATTATTCTCGTGTCCGGACGTGGACGGCGGCCTGGTGGGCGGAGCATCTCTGGTGGCCAATGATTTCATTGCAATAATAAGGGCATTGAAATAAATCTAATGATTAATTTGAAGCAGGTGCGGTATTGAAACCAGGCAGATCAACGCGATCTATATGATTCATTTTTCCAAGGTCAAGTATAGTTTTTGATTTGTCTTCATTGGGTTCGTACATCATCTTGAATTTTGCACCCCAAATGATTTCAGAAGAAATGTAAGAAGTTCTGGTAATAACATTATTTGAAAAGACCTGGTCAAATGCCTTCATATATACCATTATTTCAAGATCTAAAGCAGCGATATCTGCTGCGGACCAACCGAAGAACGGACTCTTTTCATCAATAGGATGAACAATGGTCCAGCTTAATGCAAGCCCGGAAATATGAGCAAATTCAAGACCCAGGTCATAGAATTTATCAGTTAGCTTTCCATTTTCTTCTGTGGTCACTGCCATGGTAAGTTTCACTTCTACATCAGATAAATTATTGTTCTTAAATGGAGCAACGCGGAACATCAGCGCCGTACCTCCGCGGTAAGGAGCTATCAGGGCCATATCTGAAAATTTCAGAAATATTCTCGCACGTGAAAATCTTCCGTAGAAAAGTCCGGTTGCGATAGCAAAACTCAGAAGTCCCAGAAAGGCTTCAAATGTTGCCACTGTGCTGGTAAGAAATCCAATCGGACTGATCCTTCCATAGCCTACAGTAGTAAAAGTTTGGGTACTGAAAAAGAAAACTTCTGTGAATACTTTTAGAGGATCACGGTGATCGATGCCTGCCAGATGCTCGGAACCGATCAGAAAATAAAGGCCGGCAAATAAAAGATTGAGAAGGATATAGACCAGAAATAAGAGAAAAAGGAATTTTCCTCTGCGCATTCCAAGCATGGTATGGTACCAGCTATACCTGTTGAGGAAACTGACTCCCTTTTTGATCACATTAGGTTTGCCATCACGGTTAATGAATCTTCCACCGGTACTATTGCTGTTTGTACCGAAACCAGTATTCATGTCCTGCTGCAGATTATTTTTCCGGAATAAGGCCATTGTCAAATTTAGAATTATTTGAATTATCTTTTCATTTCATCATGGGAAGAAAAAAAATTCTCTGGCTTTGCAGTTGGTATCCGGGCAGGGCCGAACCCTTCAATGGAGATTTTGTGCAGCGGCATGCGCGCGCGGCTTCGCTTTATCATGATATACATGTAATTCATGTGTATGCTGATCCTTCAGGAAAGATCAGGAGAAAGGAGGTGACAACTAATACCAGTCCCGGTCTTAGGGAGTGTATAATTGAATTTCCAAAA
>JAYTXP010000160.1:0-6463 GCA_043742885.1 Chitinophagaceae bacterium
CACAACAATTGGATATAGCTACTCCGGAAGCAGGGTATACAAATTTTGGAGGTATTGGAGTGAATAGCGCGGTAATGATGTATGGTTGGGTACCCGGAACCACCACCAAAAAATTACCAATAATTTTTGGACAGAAAATTTATCCTAATTCAGATATCGTGATACAGGTGCATTACCCTGCTGGCACATCGGGCCGGCTTGACAGCACAAAAGTTCGTTTATATTATAATAGCAATGTAGCTGCGCGTGAAGTAAGGGTAGATCCTATTTTGAACCATTATGCACCAACACTGGTGAACGGACCCCTGACCATTCCGGCAAATATCGTTAAGACTTTTGAAGAAAAATTTACGCTACCAATTTTATATACTGCTTCAGTATTATCAGTAGCTCCGCATATGCATTTAGTGGGAACCAGTATAAAATCTTTTGCAAACAAACCAAACGGCGACACGGTCCGCTTCATTGATATTCCAAAATGGGATTTTCACTGGCAGGGGCAATATTATTTTCAGAGACCGGTAATCGTTTCTGCCGGATCTACCCTAAGAGCCTTTGCCACCTATGATAACACAACCAACAATCCCAGCAACCCCAATAATCCTCCTCGAACGGTTAGTTTGGGAGAGTCGACCACCGATGAGATGATGCTGGTATATTTTGCACACACTGCTTACCAGGTTGGTGATGAAAATATCATTCTGGATAGTTCACTGATCGTTACGGGCATCAATGATCCCCGCGTATTTGGAGCTGACCTTAGCTTTTTTCCAAATCCCACTAATACCAAATTACAGTTCCGAAACCCTCACCCACATGATCCGGGCCGTTTATCAGTTTGGAATATGGGAGGGCAGAAGGTCATGGAAAAATCTATCTCCAGTCAGGACTGGGTAACCATCTCTACTAATGAATTAGCTGCCGGTGCCTACCTGCTTTTTTATGAATCTCGCCAGAAATATTATAAAGGCAAGTTTATTGTGACTCAAAAGTAATCATGAAGGCGGTTTTGGAATAAGCGTTTCACTTTAGATAAAATAAAAGTCAACCCGATTCTGTGGGTTGACTTTTATTTTTTTTATGAAACTAAAACTAAGCCAAAAGCTTTATTATCTGAATCAGAAATTCCATAACCGGGTTATATTGAAGCCGATTACAAATTGTCCATCCCTGTAATCATTTTGATTGAACACATTATTACTTTGGGGAACAATGCCATAATAATTGCCAAAAAACACCTGGAAAGCATGTGAACTGGTAGTTGATTCAAGGCCAAAACAAATATTCGGATGAGGGTTATTGGTCTTATGTTGTGTCAAAGGCTGGTCGTAGCCCATTATAATAGACGATTTCGGTGTTATTTTATACCGGCCCAATACAGAAACGGCAAAATGTCCATTTTCCATTTTTTGCTGAATCAGTCCGTCTTTATCAACGTAGGCTTCCACATTATTGAACCAGGAGAAACTAGGCGCTACCTGGGCTGAAAAATGCTCTGTTATTTTTCTGGCAATGATCAGCTGGTTGAAATAAGAAAACCGGTGAACTCCATACCTGAAATTAGTCTTGTCTCTGGAATCAATAACCATATTGCCATAATAAGAAATACTAACCGGCACCTTATTATCCACGGTTTGCCGAAGCAGGGAATATTTTGCATTCAGGTCAACCTGCATCCGCTCTTTAGTAACACCAGCCCCGAGGAATAATTTATTTATTGGTGAATAGTTCATACCAAGCCTGATATTGGAGGGAGCAAAAAAGCCAAATAAATCTTTTTTACCCTTGTTAACTGTGCCGAAGCGGTGCTGGATATCAAACTCAAGAGTGCCTTTAATTGGTACCATGACGGTTTGGTTATCAATTAACCAAACGCTTCCAAATGTATTTTTTACCGGTTTGCTTTTTGTAACTGCCGGTGCTTCCTTTTTATCCTGGGCATACAAACTACCAGCCAGGAAGCCCGCAGATAATAGTAATAATATTATTTTGAATTTTTTCATAATGCTTTTTTTAATTGTTATTCGCACCCTGCTTTAGCCAAGCCAAAATGAGGGCATTATAATCTTTGTTTATACCACTTACTGGCATAGGGGTGCCTTTCTTACCGGACATCCACAGATACAATTCACTGGTAAGGGGATCGGAAGTATTAATAAAACCTCCATTGGTTAAAGAAATGAATGCATTGGCTGCACTTAAATCGGGAGACCTGCCACCGGCCACATGGCAACCACTGGTATTACAGCTATTATTAAAAATAGGGAGAATGTCGCCGGTAAAACTTACTGTTCTTGTCACTTCATTACCAGTATTAAAAATAACAGTCTTGTCTTTATAGCAACTGGCGAGCAAGGTTAGAGTAACACTCACCATGAAAATCCCTATTATTGTTTTTTTATTGCGTAGCATGATTATTCTTTTAAGATTTAGCAATAACGGGCGTTTTATTTTCGAAATTTCAAAACAAGATTAGGCTTGATTGAGTGTGCAATCTGGGAATTTTCAAAAACGGCAAACCCAAAATACTGATCACTCAGTGAAGAAAAATCAACATCATAAACAGTATCAGTTGTTTTTAAAGCCCTTTTGATTTCGAGTATCCAGCCTGAGCCTGTATAGGTAGATTTGCAAGTAATATCACCGGCACTTAGTGTATAGCCAATATCGTTAAGTGTAACACCAGCAATAGATTTTGGACCAACGCCTGCCCCCACTCTTTGATAATCGGTTCCTATATTTGGGTCAATTGTGGTTGCATCACTTAAAGTAAGTACTCCGGTAGAAGATACCGCAACTACTAATTTAGCAGTACTCGCCGCAACTTCTGAATTCAATATCCAGTTATTATCATTTCTACCAGGAATAAGATATTTTGGTACAGATACATTTATTGAAGGCATAGATCCTGTAATAGCAAGTGATTGTGAATTATTCTGATAAACGTCAACACCGGGATCACCCTTTCTACCATTTGGATAAGTATTATCCTGATATTGATCGTGCATCTGGAAGCCTGCATTTACACCACCTCTTACAGATTTCCAATGCCACATATCAATTTTCTCTGTTGGGAAATTAGTGAAGTGACGGCTTGAAAGATCAATTGCGGGCAAACCTGTATGACAGGATTTGTAGCAGGTCCCATTATTCCAGCCACTAACAGAATTATCGATATTCCATAAAAAGGAAATCTTATCCTCGTAAAAAGGAGGCCTTAAAATAGCACCGGTAACAGGATCAAAATCGAAAGTCCCTTTTTCCTGTGCCCATCTTTGAGTGGTTGGATTAAAATACCAGGGCTGACGTTTAAGTGATTGGGTAGGATCCACCCATTCTGCCAGAAAATAAATGTTATTATCATCATAAGCGGAACGAAGGGTGACTGAAGGAATAATATTACCGGTATATCCCCTGAATACATCTCCGGTCACTTCAGGTACCGCAGTACTAAACTGCAGTTTTTGACTATTTGCCCACATCCCATCAATAATACCATCAATAGTCGGAGCTGTGGTAGTTTTTATCGAAATTAGATCGGTGGAACTATTTATTGCTTTGGGAGTATCCAATACCTGGTCAGATTTGGTGCAACTGATAGCATAGCCTATCGCTAGTATAAGGGTAGTCATTACCCATATATACTTTGAATTAAGTCGTTTCATAAAACAGTTTATTAAATTAGTATTACTTATCTATCTCAATACAATAGTACTAAGAACACTATGACAATTCTATGACTGAAGGAAAAAGGGTGAATGAGAATCCTCAACTAACTGCGAGATAAAACATGACAATTATCATTGGGTCCTGATTATTGTCATATTGAAATATATTTTCAAAAACTTCATCAATCAATTTTTGAATAAAATTTCCTTCTAAACCAAAACGCAACATTCACCAGTGCTATCAGTGCGGGTACTTCTACCAGCGGACCAATCACCCCCGCAAAGGCCTGTCCGCTGTTGATGCCAAACACCCCGATAGCCACCGCAATAGCCAATTCAAAATTATTTCCCGCTGCGGTAAAAGCTATAGATGCATTGGTAGAATAATCCGCTCCCATTTTTTTACCAATGAGCAGACTAACAAAGAACATAATAACAAAATAAATTACCAGGGGAATTGCAATCCTGATCACATCCAAAGGAATCTGCACAATTAATTTTCCTTTAAGCGCAAACATCAGCACTATCGTAAACAAAAGTGCGATCAGTGTGATCGGTGAAATAAAAGGTATGAATTTGTTGGTATACCAATCTTCGCCCATTGATCTACGTAGCGCAAAACGGGTAATGATGCCCGCAAAAAATGGAATACCCAGGTAGATGGCAACACTGCTGGCTATTTGCCCCATACTGATATTTACCACAGCACCTGAAATTCCAAACAGCGGGGGTAATACCGTAACAAAAACATAGGCATACACGCTATAAAGCAAGACCTGGAAAATACTATTGAGCGCTACCAATCCTGCAGCATATTCACGGTTGCCCTCCGCCAGTTCATTCCATACAATGACCATAGCGATACAACGGGCCAAACCGATCAGGATCAAACCGACCATATATTCGGGATAACCATGCAAAAAAACAATAGCCAGGATAAACATAAGTATGGGACCTATCACCCAATTAAGAAATAGCGACATACCCAACACCCTGGTATTTTTAAATACTTCCGGTAATTTTTCAAATTTCACTTTTGTGAAAGGGGGATACATCATTAGGATAAGTCCGATGGCCAGTGGAATATTGGTAGTACCAGTGGAAAAAGAATTAATGAAGGAGGAAGAGTCCGGAACAAAATATCCAATCGCCACACCAAGGCCCATGGCCGCAAAGATCCATAGGGTAAGGAATCTATCTAAAAAGCCAAGCTTTTTTCTCTCATGGGCGGGAGCGCAGTTGTTTGCAGACATGGACTATTTTTTAGGATTGCAGGGTTATATGCTTTGCTATGAAATTTTTCGAATATTCTTTAATCATATTCCGCACCTTTCTAAACTCTTCCATGATCTCTTCTTCCGAACCTATTGCTTTAGCAGGATCAGGAAAATTATGGTGAAACTTTTCAGCGGTGGTGGGGAAGTAAGGGCAGCGCTCGCGGACATTATCACAAACAGTGATCACATATTCAAAAAGAATATGGCGATACTTCTCCATATTATTAGAAGTATGAGAAGAGATATCAATTCCATCTTCTTTCATAATAGAAATAGCCCTGGGGTTAACGCCATGAGTTTCCACGCCTGCGCTATATATTTCAGCAGCACCATTTGCAAAATATCGCAGGTACCCTTCTGCTATCTGGCTGCGGCAACTGTTTCCGGTACAGAGGACGAGTATTTTTTTCAAGACTGATTTTTACTATATCGCAATATTACGATTAAGTTTCGTTACTTAAATACAGGAACACGAATGACACTAAAAATGCAGCTACAGTAATTATACAAATTGCATACGGCACTTTCGTTATTGGAATCATTCATGAAATTTGTATTCTTTGTGTAATTGGTGTGATTCCTGCCTGCCTGCCGGCAGGCGTGTTTGCATTTCCTAACCTGAGTTTAGATTGAACAGAAGAATTAGTTTATTTGTCAATAATATGAACCAAACTTCCCTTTTAATGCCCTCTGTTAATATGAAAAAGTGCAGGTGCCTCTTGATTATCCCTATGATCATGAACCTACCTTCACCAAGATTCACTTGCCACGGAGAATAATAGTTATATTCTCCGCATTAATTGCGGATAATATTCTGAATGCATCGAATATTTGGTATATTCACCGTATAAATTGCGGAGAATGGCTACCTACATATATCAATTACCTCATTGGCCCCGGTTTACCTGGGAAAAGGAAAAACTGACTCCCCTGCTTGTTGAAATAAGAAACCGGCAGGGAAGGTTATTGGGCCGAATGGAAGCCCTTGGTTTTAAATTAAAGGCCGAGGCAAACCTTCAAATACTTACCCTGGATGTATTGAAGTCTAGTGAGATTGAAGGAGAAATACTAGATGCAGACCAGGTAAGATCCTCTATTGCCCGAAGCTTAGGAATGGATATTGCCGGATCGGTGCCAGCTGATCGTGATGTCGAGGGTGTGGTGGAAATGATGATGGATGCCACCCAAAATTTTCAGCAACCCTTAAACTCAGAAAGAATTTGTAGCTGGCATGCCTCTTTGTTTCCTTCAGGAAGAAGTGGCATGCATAAGATCACCGTTGGTAAATGGAGGGATAATCTTAAAAATGATCCCATGCAGGTAGTGTCTGGAGCAATGGGAAAAGAAAAAATACATTTTGAAGCGCCACCGAGTGAGGTGCTGGAAGATGAAATGAATCATTTTATTCAATGGTTCAACGAAGATCAGCAGATGGATCCTGTTATTAAAGTTGCGGTGCGGGTTCTTCGACGCGACCTTCACCGGCTGCAAGTTCACCGGCAGTCGATTCGAGGAGTG
>JAYTXP010000161.1:0-3103 GCA_043742885.1 Chitinophagaceae bacterium
AGATGAAGATGCAGCAACTATTAATCATGATGAGGTGATCGGAATGATCTGTGTAAGTCAGCTGGAAAAAGCAACCAAGACAGTATTGGTTGTTAGTGAAAACGGATATGGAAAGAGAACACCAATTGATGAATATAGATTTACCAATCGTGGAGGTAAGGGAGTGAAGACCATCAATGTGACTGAAAAAACAGGAGGATTGGTCGGTATACTGGCAGTCTCTCCGGAACAGGATCTGATAATCACCTGTAAAAGCGGAGTGACCATTCGTATGCCGGTAACGGGTGTAAGCGAACAGGGTAGAGCAACGCAGGGAGTAAAATTGATCCGCCTGGATGAAGGAGATGCCATCGCCGGCATTACTCAAATAGAAGATCAGGATCCAGAACAAATACCAGCCACAGAAGAACAAGCCGGAACTGAACCACCTGCTGATAATAATGCAACGGATAACATCGAAAATCCATCTTCAATCGATTAAACGAACATAAAAAAGAACATATGAAAAAGATCTCCCTTTTTGCGCTGCTTTGCTTTTCTGTTAACCTTGTTCATGCTCAATCGGTGGATGATGTTAAAAAATATCTGATCCTCGGCCAATTCAAAGAAGGGAAGACTGAAATTGATAAGGCAATGGGTAATGCTAAGTTTTCTGCAAAAGCAGAGGCCTGGTTGATGAAAATGGCTATTTATGGTGTACTGGCCATCGATGAAAAAGAAAAGAATGAAGCTTTGAAAGAGCAGTATGCTGGAGAGGCGTATAAAGCTTTCAAAAAATACGTTGAGATGGAGCCTTCTCTTAATATGATGACCAGCCCTGAGTATAAGGACTATCCGATCTATTTGTATAACGCCTATACAATGAGTGCTTACACCGATTATACAAAAGAAAAATGGGATGTTGCTTTTGCAAAATTCAAAATAGCTTCTTCATTATCTGATTTGCTTATCGAAAAAAAGATCATTGTCTCTAATTTTGATACGACAGTAGTTTACCTTGCTGGAATCACCGCACAGAACAGCAAGCATACAGATGAGGCCATCGGTTATTACAAACGATTGGCAGATATTAAAATTCCGGGTGAAGATTATGAAAATCTGTACAAGTATCTCGTGTTTAATTTCTTTATTAAAAAGGACTATGCCAATTTTGAAAAATACAAGACTATAGGCGCAGGATTATATCCAAAGACGGAATATTTCACTTTCGACAAACTTGATTTTGCCTATGATCTGGCCACCAGCTTTGACGAGAGAGTAAAAATGCTGGAGGACGTGCTGGCATCAGAACCAAATAATGCAAAAGGAAATCTATTACTGGCAGAGATCATTTATGATACGCTACATTCAACCAGAGACGGTTCTGTACCTCCTGCAAATGCTGCTGAACTGGAAACCAGGATGCTTGGTTTATTTAATAAAGCTGCCAGCCTGAATCCTGCCGACATCATGCCTTATTTATTCCTCGGAGAGCATTTATATATAAAAGCACAGGAAATAAATGACGCGCGTTCTGCCCATGCAAAAGCAATGCAGTCCCATACTAAACCAGGCGCGAAAGCATCGCCAGAAGATATTGCCAAAAGGGATCAGCTGGACAAGCAATACCTGGATGCGATGATGACTGCTAAGGACCCTTTAGAAAAAGCCGGAGAGATCTTTGCGGCAAAAAAGCTTGCTGATACGCGCGAAAAGCAACAGTATAAGAAGATCGCCAATGATCTTTCCGAGATCTATGGATATATGAAAATAATGGCTAAGGGCAAACCGACCGATCAGGCTAAATATGCGGCGGAAGAGAAAAAGTGGAATGATCGGTATGATGGCATAAAATAATTACCCTGTAAAACCAGGTTCCGGATAGGCCAGCATAAGTTGGCCTATTTCTGTAACCATCTACTTAACATAATATAAATTATAGGAAAAATAAGCGCTTAGAATGACGCAAAGGATTTGTGGGCATTGGGTATTGGCTCAACCATGTTTATAGGCTAGTTTGCAGTAACATATTTATAAACCTGGATCCATGAGAAAATTAAACCTCCTTTTTGCTATTGTTATTTTAGTAACTGCATTGCAGTTCAGCTCCTGTAGTAACGCAGATATAAAAAGTAAACAGGAAAAAGAAGTCAGCAATGATTCAGTCAATACGAAAAAAAATATGGAACCGGGCACCCGACCCGCAGATGAAAAACCACCAGCGAATTCTGGAAGCGGCACTACCGGCATCATACCTCCCAAACCTTCTAAAGATGATATCCTGGCCAATATCGATCTATACCTGGTCTCCACAGCGACTATACCTACACAAACATCCGAAGGCGGAATTCAGAATGCTACTGTATCTGTTAAAAATACCCTTACGGATGTAACAATACAGAAAGCCATTGTTGAAGTAAGTATTTTAACCACTGAAGGCGCTGAATTTCGCACCGACTACTATGTTTTACAAAATGTGGAACCAGGAGAGACAGAAATGATAAAAATTCCAAAAGCCTCAAGAGGAAATTCTATTGTATCACATATTGTCAAACTAAAAAGCCAGGAACTCACCAATGGAGAAATGATACTCGTTGGTCATCGCGTCACTCCTAAATAACCGGTGATCTGCCCTGAGATTCACCACGATCCACTTTAAAGATCAGTCGCAGATTCTGATCATAAGTAAAGTAATTATACATCCAGTTCATAAATACAAATAGCCTGTTTTTCACTCCAAGGATCAGCATCAGGTGAAGACTCATCCAGATCAGCCAGGCAAATAAGCCCCCGAAGTGCAATCGTGGCTTTGGAATATCAACCACAGCCAGGTTCCTTCCTACTGTTGCCATGGATCCTTTATCGCGGTATTCAAACTCAATCAATTTATTCTCTCTCAGTTTTCGCTCCTGCAGTTTCAAATTCGTAACCAGCAGATCTGCCTGCTGAATAGCTACCGAAGCCACCTGCGGATGCCCTGTTGGATATTTCGGCGTTTCCATATAAGCCAGATCCCCGATAACATAGAGATCCTGACTACCAAGCGCCTTAGAATGTCGATCTGTCTTAATTCTATTTCCTCTGACTATTAGTTTCTTATCAATGCCACTTGGAATATTACCTT
>JAYTXP010000162.1:0-4516 GCA_043742885.1 Chitinophagaceae bacterium
AATGATTACCGCCGGGGTGATTTCAAGCCATATATTTTCCGCAGCGTTGATTATGGAAAAACATGGATGAAAATGGTGGATGAAAATAAAGTAAAAGGATATGCATTATGCATGATACAGGATCCCTCAGAACCTAATTTGATTTTTGTGGGTACCGAAAATGGTTTATGGGTAAGTTTTGATAATGGTATTTCTTATGAACAGTGGAAAAATGGTTATCCATCCGTTTCTACTTATGATCTTGCTATACAGGAAAGAGAAGCTGATCTGGCTATCGCTACTTTTGGCCGTTCCCTTTGGGTATTAGATGATATTCGTCCTTTGCGCGACCTGGCATCGAGGCAAGGCGCTGCATATACAAAACCATTAAGTTTAATTTCCATTGCCGATGCATTTCAGATTCAAATAAAATCTCCTCCCGGATTTACCAATAGTACTGCCGGTATTTGGTTTGGAGTTGATCGTCCAACCGGGGCGAGGGTAGGTTTTTTTATCAATAAAAAAGCGCTGACCAATGCGCCTAAAAAAGATACGGTGATGGTGAAGATCTATGACGATAACAACCAGAACATACGCAATCTTCGCTGGGGAGTGGATACAGGATATAATGTAATGTACTGGAGAATGGACCAGAAAGGATTTCGCACTCTGGGTGCTCCAAAGCCTTTACCAAATGCACCTGAACCTTTTGGTGGTCCGGTACTTCCCGGAAGATACAAGCTGGTATTGAGTTATGAAAAGAATATGGATTCCTCTTATATCACGGTGAATGATGACCCAAGAATGGGGAATCGAAATACCATTAAGATCGCGCAGAAAAATATGATGGATCGTTTGAAAGCAGGATCTGATAAACTCAATGAAGGATTGGATCGTCTTACAGATGCGGAGACCATTGCTAATAAAATGATCGCTCAGTATAAAGGAATAGAAGGGAAAGATGCAGATACGATCAGAAAGGCCAGCAATAAAATGCTGGATGAGATCAAAGCCTTCCGTGAGATCGTCAATGGAAAAGTGAACGATAAACAAGGCATTACCCGTAGTGGGGCAGAAGATGCCATAACAGGAGATTTCCAGTCCGCAACTACTACTATCATGAGAAAAATGGTGGCACCGGGTCAGCAGGAGGAAATATTAGTGGCCAATGTTGAAAAGCGCGTCACTTCAACAACAGATCGTATCAATGTATTTTTTGCTGATAAATGGAAGTCATATCGTGAACTGGTAGAAAACACAAAACTGAGTTTGTTCAAAGACTATAAACCACTTTAGTAATCTATGCATAAGAAACAAGCCATTTTTGTTCTGGCCATCATGGCTTTGATCATGGGATTTGCTATTACTTTTATTGGAGTAGGTTCAATGTCAGGTAACGTAATTCCGTTAGTGGTTTTAAGTTTTTCGGCTTTTGTTTTTTATTTTTTTTACACGTTCCTGATCGGCCCTGCGATGAAAGCGGTGAAACTAAAAAAGAACGGCATTCCGGGTCATGCTCGTATTTTATCTGTAAAAGATACGGGCATGATCATTAATAATAGTCCTTTGATGAAAATGGAAGTAGAGTTAAAGGATCCATTTGGCACGAGATACACTACCAGTGTTCAAAGCCTGGTACCGTGTGATAATCTGCAGTTTTATAAACCAGGAATGGAAGTGGCGGTGAAGATCGATCCCAATAAGAAGGAGAGCCTGATCATTGATGATACGGTATTGCCTTCCGCATCCGCCTTCGTATCAGCTGTTGGCCCAGTGTCCGGGTTGGAGATGTTGAAGGAAGTTAAGGATGCCATTATCAGAACGGGCCGCCCGGCAAAAGCCATTGTAAAACAGTATACCTGGCTTGGCAGTTATGAGAATGGAAGTGATCCTTTTGTGGAACTTGAACTGGAAGTGATACCCGGTCTCTTTCCTCGTTTCGACGGAAAGGCAAGAGGAATAATACCTGAAGCCCTGATTCAAAAATATCAACCAGGTTGTGAGATCAACGTAAAACTTGACCTCTATGATAATAATAATATCATCCTTGATCTGAATTAAGCTAAAACCCTTCTCCGCATCATCTATCTTGCCCCCGCTTTTCCTTATTTTTGCCGCAAAGTGATGGGATATGAAGCTTTCACATCTTTCTGAAACATTGATAGGATCGGAGATCGTTAAATTGGGTAGCGAGATCAAGGAAAAGATCCGCCAGGGAGCTCGCATCTATAATTTTACCGTGGGTGATTTTGATCCTTCTATTTTTCCTATTCCAAAAGAATTAGAAGATGAGATCGTAGATGCCTACCGAAAACATTTCACGAATTATCCGGCGGCCGAAGGAAATCTTGATCTCCGTGAGGCGCTTCATCATTTCATCAAAGACAGTGAAGGATTGGATTATAGCACCAATGAAATATTGGTAGCATCCGGAGGAAGGCCACTGATCTATGGTGTATTTCGCGCGATCTGTGATAAAGGCGACAAAGTAATCTATGCGGTACCCAGCTGGAACAATAATCATTACACGCATTTTGTAGAAGGTGAACATATCGTGATCGAAGCCACTGAAGCGACCAATTTCATGCCTACAGCAGATAGTATTCGTCCCTTCATCAAAGAAGCCACCCTTCTTTCACTTTGTTCTCCTCAAAATCCAACAGGCACCACTTTCCGAAAAGAAGAACTGGAAGCCATTTGTGATATGGTACTTGAAGAAAATAAAAGAAGAGGCGACAACGAAAAAAAATTATTCGTGATGTATGATCAGATGTACTGGCATCTGACCTACGGCGATATCAACCATTATAATCCCGTTTCTCTTCGACCAGAAATGAGAGAGTATACCATTTTCATTGATGCGATAAGTAAGGTCTTTGCTGCCACAGGTGTCAGAGTTGGCTGGAGTATGGGCCCTGCAACCGTTATCGCCAAAATGAAATCCATTCTTACTCATATCGGCTCCTGGGCGCCCATGGCTGAACAGAAAGCGGTGGCAAAATATCTCGGTAATCGGGAAGCAATTACAAATTATCTATCGCATTATAAGGCGGAAATAGAAGAAAGGCTGCTTCGCATTCATGCCGGATTCATGCAATTAAAGCAGGAAGGATTGCCGGTGGAGGCAATAGCTCCTGAGGCAGCCATTTATCTTACTATCAAACTTGACCTTGTTGGAAAAAAAACCAGCGAAGGAAAAATGTTGGAAACTCAATCTGAGGTGACCGATTATATTCTCAATGCTGCGGGATTAGCCGTTGTGCCATTTTATGCATTTGGTACATCAAAACAATCACCCTGGTACCGTCTTAGTGTAGGCACTTGCAAAAAAGAAGAGATCGATGAGATGATCGGAAAATTGAGGGAAGCGCTGAGCCAGTTATCTTAATTCTTATTGATCAGAAACCGAAAAGGTCGCAAGTGATAGAACCGGCTTTCTTTCCAAATCTTATCCTTTTTTGATACGATGCGGTTACGGTCAACCAATTCATGCGACTGACAAAAAATTTCAGCTTTATCTAAAGATTGCAGAAGGATATAAAGCGAATTGAGTTCACTATCTGTCATCCATTTGCTCTTCAGTAACAGATCACGATTATTCGGACGCATCATGTTCTTATTCTTGTTCCTGTTTAATACCCTGACATGCCTTTGTGGCTGGGGCAACCACAGTTCTTACCGCCTTTTCCGCTACCGGAATAATAATTACGGTTGCAGGCAGCAAGTACCATTGTAATAATTACCAATAAGAGGGCCAGTTTGTTTGCTTGCTTCATATGTTTATTTGAGAAAGGAAGTACTAAAATAAAACTATTTTACAGACAATTTAGTATCCGGAACAACCAAATCCATCAAAAAATAGGCATGAAAGGGGCTTTACCCGGAAAAAACAAGGGAAAATGCAGGGTTTTAGTAGCTCCACTCGATTGGGGCCTGGGTCATGCCACCCGCTGCATACCTATAATCAGGGCATTGGAAAAAGCCGGTGCCGAGCCTTGGCTGGCAGGCGCAGGGGCTCAGGAAACCCTTCTTAGAGCCGAGTTCCCCCATTTAGCTTTTCTTCCCTTAAAAGGATATGGAGTTCGTTATGCTCGTTCGGCAGGCGGAATGACGGCAAAAATATTGAGCCAGATCCCGCAAATACGAAGAGCCATTAAAGAAGAAAAAAAATGGCTGGCCGGGCTTATAAAAGATTACCAGTTCGATGCGGTGATCTCCGATAATCGCTATGGTCTTTATCATAAATCTATTCCCTGCATCATACTCACCCATCAATTGGCCATAAAAACAGGACTTGGAAATTGGGCCGACAAAATTTTACAAAAATGGAATTACAGTTTCCTGAAAAATTTTAAGGCTTGCTGGATACCCGACCTTGAGGAAAGAGGAGGATTGGCCGGAGAACTTTCCCACCCACTAATAAAACCACCGATCCCTTTAAAGTATATCGGAAGCCTGAGTCGATTTCAAAAATTGGACCTGCCCATTAAAAAAAATAAACTGCTGGTTATTCTTTCGGGCCCTGAGCCACAGCGCA
>JAYTXP010000163.1:0-3218 GCA_043742885.1 Chitinophagaceae bacterium
TTTTGGTTCCCTGATATACCGAAGCTTCGGTGTAAGATATATTTTGGTTTCACTGTAAGTGGCATTATAAGAAGGGAAATCAATGGCCGGTTCATTGCGTATGCCAAAAAGATTGTTTGTATTATTTCCCACTTTGTAATCAGCCACCGAGCGACGAAGGGCCACTTCCATTTTATTGAAAAGATGAACTCCATTGAATAGCTGGATCTCGTGCCCTACTTCAAAAGAGTTATTGAGATAAATATTAGAACGCTTCAGCACGTTAACCCAGGCATCGCCGGGATAAACGAATTCAAAATTTCTTCCCACGCTGATCTTAAATTTTGAGCGCAGAAAAGGATCATACATTCTTTCCACGCTTATCATTCCATTTACATCATGATTACGGAATCCATAATTCAGGTCCCCTTCCAGCGAAAATGTTTTTCTTGAGGGATATGTCTTTCTGAAAGCAGCAGCCAGTTTAAAACGTGCACCTCCGAAAGCGATAGGCTGGAGCACTGATGTAATAGGCGGAAGGATCCACATCCTTTCTTTTTTATGGTCATTGAATATCTGTCCGAAGATCAGCATCTTCTTCCATGTGATCTTATTGAGTACAAGATCCATAGAATCCAGGTAGTGTTCAGTCCGCGTATATCGGTAAATACTATCCTGGTATCTGGTATAAAGTTCCTGCTGACGTGATAGAGGTTCTAACCTTACCGATTTCCAAAAGCTGGAATCTTTTTCATAGGCTTCCTGTGTAGTGGTACTCACCTCATTTCCAAAATATCCGCGCTTGAAATTCTTTTTCAGATCATACCCTGAATAAACGACGAGAGTTTCACCGTAAATGCGCCCTTTCTTCGTTTTGGTATAATAAGTAAATTTTTGCTTGCTGATCATTCTCGCACTGTTTCCTACTTTTTCGTATTCCTGTTTTATCGACATGTAATCATACTCGGGCATATGCTCCTGAGGCAATCTGAATTCAGCGCTGATCACATTAAATGTGGAATCCTGGATACTGATCTCCCCTTCAATGGTGGCATTACTTAACTGCCTTGGTCGAATGGCGATCGTATAGATCTTGGGTCTTACGGTACGATCGATCTTTATTGTCTTAAACCGATAGGCCAGCAAACCCGAATTACTTAAAGGAGAAATAAAAGGGATCTTGGAAACTGGCGGGGCATGGATCAGGTTATCATATAGATAAAAATCACCGTCTGTTGTGGTCAGATAAAATAGTCCTTCTGTAGGTCCCATTTTTTTCACACCCATCCTGGTTTCCTTCACCTGTCCCATATCATTCCGGTCAAAATGAAGTGAGACCTCTGTCATGGCCATTTTATTATAATCGATCACATAACTGGTATCTTCTTCTTTTCGATTGGAAGAATCCAATTGAAAGGCACGGATATAGGCATTAGCGGAATAATTACCAACCGCATTAAGAATGGATTCCTTCATAGAGATGGTCTTTCGAATGATCTCATCTGCCCGGTCGCGAACACGGGCCTTAATGATCACCTCCTGCAGATTCTGCGATTGATCTGCTTCCATCTGTATATTCTCAGAGATATCTTCGTTATTGATATAAAATGTTCGGACCACTGTTTTATATCCTACCATGCTAACCAGCAGGTCGTACTTTCCTCTTTCAAGAAAGAATTCATAATAACCATCATCACGGCTAACCGTTCCTTTCTTCAATTCTTTTACTTCCACAGAAGCCAGGGCAAGCCGCTCTTTTTTTTCATCCAGCACATAGCCGGATATTTTAAAAAGCTGCGCCTCCGATTGAATGGATAATAGAAGAAACAATAAGAAGAAAATATGGTTCGGTCTCATCAAGGGGTGAATAGATCACAAATTTTGGACAAGTTTGCCAATTATGAATTTAAATTATGGGTTTTAGGAAAAAAATATGAAAGAAGGGTGAGAGGTTAAGAAGTTGAGCTGTTGAGCTTTGAGATTTACCAGTGCCTGAGCCTGCCTGCCGGCAGGCAGGCTCTCGAAGGCGGGTTATGTTTCCCAAAACGGATGTTCCCATTCCACATCGTGATCTATGGGATGTTCTTCTAATTTTTTATAAATATCCTTCAACTGTTCAGGTTTTAAATTTTGTTCCAGGTAACCAAACAGTTCTCTTTCTTCAAACCGAATATGATTATCCAGCAGATCGCAAAGAATAGTCAAACTTCTTTTATCTGCCTCTTCATCCAGTCCCAATACAAGTTCACGGATATGTTCATGTTCATCGATCAGCCGAATTCGCATGGGATGATCTGCCGGCATGAGAGGAGCCAGTATTTTTTCTTCCTGATAAAAATGGGGTTTGATATGATGCTTCCAAAACCACATCGTATAACTGCGCATCTCATCCAATGAAGTATGTTTAATAATTCCCTGCCTGATCTTCCAGGCAAATAATAATCCATCATGATGCTCACGGCTCAGCGGGGCAAGCTCAGGACTACGTTTGATAGGATTTTTTTCCATAGTATAAATGTAGTTCAACGCATTCAAAAAACGTATTGATAGTGAACAGCAAGAGTAATGACCGTCGTCATAGTGAAAAAACGCTAAAGATTCACTTATGACCTTCTGATTCTATTAACAGTTGTTAATAAGTAAGATTAGGAACTTATCATGGTGGTTAATTATATTTGGATAGCCCCTGAGGAAATTCATTTTTTGCTATTTTTTATAGAAATAATCTCAGGGTGGTCCGTCTTTTGTAAAACAACCATCAGGCAGAAGTACCGAAAAATTGAACGATTTGACAGACACAATCATCAACCTTGAAACCGTTAACCCTATTGAATTCTTCGGCGTAAACAACGGTAAATTAGATGTCCTTAAAAAGAAATTTCCTCTCTTAAAGATCCTTTCCCGAGGTACCCAGCTCAAGCTAAGCGGCGCCCCTGAACAGATTGAAAATGCCCGGGAAAAAATTGAACTCATTATCTCCTACCTCGAAAGGAATGGCCATATGAGTCAGAATTACTTTGAACAGGTTTTAGGTGGCGATGATCAGGAGACCATTGACCATTTCAAGGAAAAAAATCCCAACGAAGTGTTGGTTTTTGGCCCCAATGGCAAATCGGTAAGGGCTCGTACCCAGAATCAAAAGCGCATGGTTCAGGAAGCATGTGGTGACGGCGTCCTCGATCGCCGTCTACGGCAACGAAATCCATGGTCTGGTCGAAGAAGCTACTCCGTTTCGCTCC
>JAYTXP010000164.1:0-10390 GCA_043742885.1 Chitinophagaceae bacterium
TCCCTTTCTGTGGTCTGTCGGCCCGCCATACCGGCTGTATCTGGTAACGTTTG
Source organism: Chitinophagaceae bacterium (assembly GCA_043742885.1). GTDB lineage: Bacteria > Bacteroidota > Bacteroidia > Chitinophagales > Chitinophagaceae > JJ008. Next base: position 54 of record JAYTXP010000164.1, read on the forward strand.
AAAGGAAAATGTAGTTGATTATGGTTCATAGCCACAAACCGGGCGAAGGGAATGGTGAGGTCATATTTCAGAGCACGTTCTGTAATACCCGATACATTTTTTCCCGACAATAATTTTTCAAAATCTTCCCTTGCCTTTTCCTGTTTTTCCGGGCGATCCAGTCCATTATTCAGAATTCGGAAAATGAGTTTATCACCCTCGTCCCCATATTTTCCCATCAATGTTTCAAGGTTTTCCATAGCAGGGGTTTCCAAAGGCTGGAAGCCATAGAGTTCGAATACCGAACGAATTGAGTTCAGAATATGATTCCTTTTACGAACCACATCAGGAGGAAAATCGCGGGTGCCTTGCGGCAGGCTGGGTTTGCTCATTATAATATAATGTCCGGCTTTAAGATTGGTACGTCGCAAAGATAAAGTTTAGCCAATAAGACATGGCGTTAAACCCTATCTGCCATGTTTTTGTGGATTTGATGGGTATTCGCATCCAAATAAGGAGAAATTTTTCTATTTTTCACCTCCCGTTAAAGCCGGGGAAAGAAAACCAGGAATTGTAAAAGAAGAAAACCCTCGCATGTTTGAAGAATACGAAAGGCGGAAACGCAAACAGGTTTCGCTTACCCGTTCTATGCTAGATTATGGCATGGGTATTATCATTCTGCTAATTGGCATCTTCTTCTTTTTTCGAGACAGATTTGATCTCGATATCAATCGTGGTCTTCCACCCGACAGTACGGATAAAGTAATGGGCGTGGTGAGTATGATCTATGGCAGCTGGCGTATTTATCGTGGCTATCAGAAAAAGTATTTTAAATGAGTCAGCATTTTTCATGAGGTTGTTCAGTACCATCTTCCTGCTTGGTATATTTTTCAGTTCCTGTAAATCATATCGGGAGCAGGAGAAAGAACTACCGGACAATAAGAATAAAGGAAGCATTCATGTAAGCGCGGATGAATCTTTTAAGCCCATCATCGATGAAATGGTGATGGTCTATCAGTCGGAGCATAATAAAGCAAGGATCCTGGTAGATTATAAACCCGAGGCAGATTGTCTCAAAGATCTTTTAAATGATTCAGTAAGAATGGTGATCGTTACTAGAAGCTTTTCACAGGAAGAATCAGAGGCTATTGTGGATTCCCTGAAGAAGGGTCCTAAGGCAATGACCCTGGCTTATGATGCTATTTCAGTCATTATGAATTCGGAGGATGAAGAAACCGAATTTACCATGGCGGATATCAAAGCCATCCTTTCGGGAAAATTTAAGAATAATTTAATCCCGGTATTTGATGGAGCAAAAGCAACCAGTACGGTACGTTTTGCCATCGATTCAATATTACGTGGGGATTCGCTGACACATTTGGCTATGGCGGCTAAAAATAGTATAGGAGTGATCGATTACGTGAGCAATCACCGGGGAGTGATCGGGTTTATAGGAGTAAGCTGGATTGGAAACCCTGAGGATACTACCGCGATACGTTATTTGAAAAAAGTAAGGCAGGTTCCCCTGGAAAGCACCAGGAAAAGAGAGAAAGGGGTATATGTTAAAGGATCACAACTTAATATTTTCCTAAAGAGGTACCCAATGGTACGGGATTTGAATTATATAGTTAAGGAGAATTACAAAGGGCTCGGAACAGCGTTTGCTGACTTTATGAGCGGAGAGTTGGGACAGTTGATTTTTAAGAGAGCTTACCTGGTACCGGCACAAAAAGATTTTACAATAAGGCCGGTAAGGTTAAAAGAGTAGGATTGGTATATTTACAAACTTTTTAAAGAAGAGAAAATGAAGAAAACCGCAATCAAATTTTTAATCTCCGGAATGCTTTTCGCTACCGGACTTAAAGCTCAATCCATACAGGAGGGGGTGAACAACCTGTACGCGGGGCGAGTAAAAAGCGCAAGTAGTATTTTTGACAAATTACTGGCGGTAAATCCAACGAATATTGATGCTATTTACTGGCAGGGTCAGGTATTCCTGGATGATGAGGAGATTCGTGCTACTCGTCTGGCGAATGCACGTGCCTGGTATGAAAAAGGTATTCAGGCCACTAATGGCGCACCCTTGCTCCAGGTAGGTCTTGGTCATATTGAATTGCTGGAAGGCAAATCAAATGAGGCTCGTCAGCATTTTGAAACAGCCCTTACACTTACCCGTGGTAAAAAAGGAGATGATCCTATAATTGAAACTGCTATTGGCCGCGCCATTTCTGATGCGAAAAATGCGGATTATGATTATGCCGTTCATTTGCTCGAAGATGCCGCCAATAAAGAGCCTAAGAATACTCAAACCCTTCTTGAATTAGGTAATGCTTATCGTAAAGCAGGTAAGGGAAATGGTGGTGGAGCCGCCTTTGCTTCCTATAAAAAAGCACTGGAAGCCGATCCAAATTTCGCAGCCGCCAGCTATAGACTCGGTATGCTTTTCACTTCACAGAAGAATGATGAACTCACACTGGAATATATGAACCAGGCTGTGGCAAAAGATCCAAGGTTTACAAAAGCCTGGTATGAGCTATTCTATTATTATTTCTACCGTTTGAAATTTACAGAAGCAGAAGATCAGTTAAAAAAATACATTGACAGTAAGGCTCCGGATAATGATCCGCAGGATCAGTTCCTCTATGCTCAGCTTTGCTATGCGAAAAAAGATTTTGATTGTGCAATTACTAAAGCTGAATCGGTGGTAGCAGTAAACGGCGCCAACACTAAGCCTAAAGTTTATCGTTTGCTGGCCCATGCATATTTTGATAAAGGCGATTACCAAAATGCTAAAAAATTCAGCGATCTGTTCTTTGCCAGAAAAAATCCGGATGAATTTCTGCTACCTGACTATGAAGTAAGGGCATTAAGTCTTGCCAAACTGGGTTCATCTCCTGATGATGTGGTTAAAGTCTATATGGAAGGTATTAAAGTTGATACCACCATAGAAGCAAAGCTGGGATACCTGAAGAAAGGAGCCACCTATTTTAAGGACCAGAAAATGCCGGAAAAACAAGCAGTTGTTCTTGCAAAGATCCTTGAGCTAAAAGCTAAGCCTATCATTAATGATTATTTCGACCTCACGCTGGCCTATTATTTCAGCGGAGCTTATGATAGTTCAAGAAATCTGGCCATGCAAATGAAGGATAAATTTTCTGATCAGGTTTATGGATATCTATGGGCATTTAACAGTGCTATTGCAGTAGATACGATCAAGCAGGATAGCATTGCAGTACCTGATGCATTGATTTTATATGAATTCGCGCAGAAAGACACATCGAAATTTAAACCGCAATATATCAGCGCGGTGAAGTTTCTGGCCGCCTATTATATTAATAAAGCCAAAGACAAAGAGAAATCACTGGATTTCTTCCGTAAATGGCAGGCTGCAGATGTGAACAATGCGGCAGCTATTCAGGTCTATATCGATCAGATTGAAAAAATGCCTGCAGGTAAGCCGGCTACCAAGCCAGCAAAAGTAACCGGACAAACCGGTACTCCTAAAGTTGCCGCCGTGACAAAAACAAAACCAAAGGTAAAAACAAAATTGCCGCCTAAGGCCCTGGCTAAAGGCGGATAATCTCGGTTTTCTTCTTTTACAATGAAAAGTCCCTTGCCTTTTTGGTGGGGGATTTTTTTATCATGTCAGGGCATGATTTTTTTCGCGAATTTATTGGCCCCATCGCCTTAATTTTGCCCGACTGCAAAATAGAACATTGAAATGATTTACCTTCTGCAATCCGGTTTGAACAATGCTGATTCTGGCTCTTACCTGCCGGTGGCGATCCAACTGATCTTCGCGGTAGGACTTGTGGGATTTTTGATGGTACTTACTCACCTGCTGGGCCCTAAAAGAAAAACCAGCGATAAACTTCAGAATTTTTCGAGCGGTATTGAGACCCACGGAGATGCCCGCCAGCCGATGGCCATCAAATATTTTTTAACAGCCATTTTGTTTGTATTATTCGATGTGGAGGTGATCTTTTTCTATCCTTATGCGGTGAATTTTAAAATGCTTGGTTGGGAAGGATTCCGGGCCGTTTTATTATTTGTAGGATTTTTTCTATGTGGATATATATATATAATAAAACGAGGAGCGCTGAACTGGGAGGATTAAGATAGCGGTTCGTTATAGTGAAAAAACAAACTGAGAACAACATTCAACCGCAGAGGTTGTTATAAAATTCGATAAAATTAGTTCTCACATAAAATAATTGCAATATGTCTCGTCCGGTTTCATATAATTTAATTAATAAACCGCTGGTCACAGATATCAGCCTGGCAGATATGCCGGAAGGTTTGCAGGGGGAGGGATTTTTCGCTACTTCAATGAATAAGGTGATCGGACTGGCCCGAAAGAATTCAATATGGCCGCTTCCTTTCGCTACTTCCTGCTGCGGTATTGAATTCATGGCTACCATGGGTTCGCATTATGACCTGGCCCGTTTCGGATCGGAAAGGGTTGGTTTTTCTCCTCGTCAATGTGACCTGCTAATGGTGATGGGAACCATTGCCAAAAAAATGGGTCCTATAGTTAAACAGGTTTATTTACAAATGGCTGAACCCCGCTGGGTGATGGCCGTGGGCGCCTGTGCCAGCAGCGGAGGCATTTTCGATACTTATAGTGTTTTGCAGGGAATTGACCAGGTAGTACCGGTTGATGTGTACGTTCCCGGTTGTCCTCCAAGACCCGAAGCGATCATTGATGGCGTAATTCGTATCCAGGATCTGGTAGGAAAGGAAAGCCTGCGACGCAGAAACGGCGATAAGTATAAAAGTTTGCTGGAAAGCTACGGCATCCAATAAGCTACCAAATAAAGAATATGTTGACAATAGAACATATAAAACAAAGGCTCACTGAAAAATTCGGAGAAGGACTAAAACAGTTTGAAGAGCCTTATGGCATGCTAAGTTTTGAGTCTCACAAAGATCTTAACCTGAAGGTGCTCAATTTTCTTTATGATAATGAAGAATTAAAATTCAGATTCCTCACCGATCTCTGCGCCGTTCATTATCCCGATAAAATAGGGCAGGAACTGGCCGTTGTTTACCATCTGCATAATCTCGTCGATAATATAAGAATACGTTTCAAAGTATTCACCGATATTAAAACACCGGATATATATACGGCCACCGGATTATTCTCCGCGGCCAACTGGATGGAAAGAGAGACCTATGATTTCTACGGAGTAAATTTTCTTGGTCATCCAAATCTTAAACGCATTATGAATGTGGATGAAATGGATTATTTCCCAATGAGAAAAGAATTTCCGCTGGAAGATCAAAGCAGGATCGATAAAGATGATGATATGTTTGGAAGAGGAGGGGATAGAAGGGTTTAGAGATTTTAAGTAAAATAAGAAATGTCAGAACATCATATAAAGCTTCCTGAAGGAAGCATTGAAAAAACGACCACCACGCTGAACCTGGGCCCAACGCACCCGGCCACGCATGGGGTGTTTCAGAATATTCTTGAACTCGACGGAGAACGTATCGTTTCTTCCGAACAAACTGTGGGATATATTCACCGTGCCTTTGAAAAACTGGCGGAAAGAAGACCTCTTTACCAGATCACCCCACTTACTGATCGATTGAATTATTGTTCCTCTCCATTGAATAATATGGGCTGGCATCTGACATGCGAGAAATTGCTGGGGATCAAAACACCTAAACGGGTCGATTATCTCCGCGTTATTATCATGGAACTGGCGCGTATCTCTGATCATTTGATCTGCAATTCTATTGTGGGTGTGGATGCGGGTGCCTATACCGGATTTCTGTATGTGATGCAATACCGCGAACTGATCTATGAGATCTATGAAGAAGTTTGCGGTTCAAGATTAACAACAAATATTGGACGTATCGGTGGCTTTGAAAGAAATTTCAATGATATCGCTTTTCAAAAGCTGGAGAAATTTCTTGCGGAATATCCAGCCGTATTAAAAGAATTTGAGAACCTGTTTCAACGTAACAGGATCTTTATGGACAGAACACAGGGAACCGGGGCGATCAATGCAGAAAGAGCGCTTAACTATGGATTCACCGGACCTAACCTTCGGGCGGCAGGAGTAGATTATGATGTAAGGATCCATTCTCCCTATTCCAGATATGAAGATTTTCAATTTAATATTCCAGTAGGAACTACCGGAGATAATTATGATCGCTGGCTGGTTCGTGGAAAAGAAATGTGGGAAAGCTTGAGCATTATTAAACAGGCATATCAGAAAGTGCAGGAATTCAAAGGAGCAGAAGCTGAAGTTTTTCATGCCGATGTGCCTGAATATTTTCTCCCTGAAAAAGAGGATGTGTATACGAAAATGGAAGCCCTTATCTGGCATTTCAAGATCATTATGGGTGAAACAAAGATCCCGGCCGGTGAAGTCTATCATTCTATTGAAGCAGCTAATGGTGAACTTGGATTTTACCTGATCAGTGATGGCGGAAGAACACCTTATCGTCTTCATTTCCGTCGTCCTTGTTTTATTTATTATCAGTCCTATGGGGAACTGACACAGGGAGGAATGTTAAGCGATGCTATTATGACCATGAGTAGTTTGAATCTGATAGCGGGTGAAATGGATGGATAGGCAGAAGGGTTGAGGGGTAGATAAGTTGATAGGTTAATAAGTAGATAAGGTGGATTAATAACCAATAATTAATAATCAGTAATAAGTAATTGGAATACATAATGACGTTCTCTGCGGAAAAATTAAAAGAAGTTGACAGGATACTCAGCAGTTATCCTGAAGGCAAACATAAAAGTGCCCTGATCCCTGTGTTGCTCCTGGCTCAGAGGGAATTTGGTGGATGGCTTAGCGTGGAGACCATGGATTATGTTGCTTCCCTGCTGAAACTGGAACCTATTGAAGTATATGAAGTGGCTACCTTCTATAGCATGTTTAATCTGAAACCTGTAGGTAAACACCTTTTTGAAGTTTGCCAAACCGGTCCCTGCATGCTCAATGGCAGCGATGATATCATAAAATTTATTTATGATCGCCTGGGAATAAAATCCGGTGAGACCACTTCCGATGGCCTGTTCACTTTGAAAACGGTGGAATGTTTAGGTGCCTGCGGATACGCGCCAATGTTGCAACTAGGTGATCATTACCGCGAACATCTGACCAAAGAAAAAGTGGATGCACTGATTGAAGAATGTACTAAACAAACAGTACAGCAGAACTAAAATTGAAGAAACTATTAACCATATTAACCCTGCTTATTTCAGTTGTTTCACTGGCTCAGACTGATGAGATCAAGCTGACCAAAACAATAAAAGAATTTCACCAGGCCATGGTGGATGGTAATACCGTTTCAATCAATCAGCAAACAGATAAAATGCTGAGCTATGGTCATAGTAATGGGTGGGTCCAGAATAAAAGTGATCTTATAAATGATCTAAAGAGCGGACTAATTGACTATTTGGGATTTACTGAGGACAGTTTAATGATCAATATTAATGGTAATCTCGCGAATGTTCGCTTTATTTCAGGAATAGATGCTACCATGAAGGGAGTAAGATCAAGTTTTAAATTGAGAGTGCTGGAAGTGTGGACGAAAAAATCAAACCGATGGGTGCTGTTCGCAAGGCAGGCCATCAAATATTAGAAACAAAAGTGTACCGGAATATCCGGATCGCTTTATAGAATATGATTCAATGGGAAGAAAGTTATTATTAGACAAAGCTCATGTTGAAGGCATTCGTTCCTTTGAGGTATACCGTCGTGAGGGTGGCTATCGCAGTGTGGAAAAAGCGCTGAAGACCATGAGTCCTGACCAGGTAACTGATGAAGTAAAGAAAAGTGGTCTTCGTGGTCGTGGTGGTGCAGGATTTCCTACAGGAATGAAATGGGGATTTCTGGCAAAACCAGAAGGGGTGCCTCGTTACCTGGTAGTAAATGCGGATGAAAGCGAACCCGGAACATTTAAGGATCGCTATCTCATGGAATTCATTCCTCACTTATTAATTGAAGGGATCATTACTTCCTCCTATGCATTGGGTTCTTCCCGTTCCTATATCTATATACGCGGAGAATATGCGTGGATAGTAGGCATACTGGAACAGGCTATCGTTGAAGCGAAGAACAATGGTTTTCTTGGTAAGAATATTTTAGGTTCTGGTTTTGATTGTGAGATATATATACAACGAGGAGCAGGAGCTTATATCTGCGGAGAAGAAACAGCCTTGCTTGAATCATTAGAAGGAAAAAGAGGTAATCCCCGTATAAAACCACCATTTCCTGCGGTGAAGGGTTTATGGAATTGTCCTACTGTAGTGAATAATGTAGAAACGATCGCAGCAGTAGTTCCAATTATAAATGATGGTGGTGAAGAGTACGCGAAGATCGGAGTTGGAAAATCTACCGGAACAAAATTGATATCGGCATGTGGTAATATTAAGAACCAAGGCGTGTATGAAATAGAAATGAACATCAGTGTGGAAGAATTCATCTTCAGTGGTGATTACTGCGGAGGCATGGCCAATGGTCGTAAGTTGAAAGCCTGTATTCCCGGTGGCTCTTCTGTACCTATTCTTCCGGCGAATCTTTTGCTGAAAACAGCAAAGGGAGAAAGCCGGATGATGTCCTATGAAGGCTTAGCTGATGGTGGATTTCAAACCGGATCCATGATGGGCTCAGGTGGTTTTATTGTTATGGATGATCGTCAGTGCGTGGTAAAACATACCTATACGCTGGCGCGTTTTTATCGTCATGAAAGTTGCGGACAATGTTCTCCTTGCCGTGAAGGAACCGGATGGATGGAAAAGATCTTATTGAATCTTGAAACAGGAAAAGGAAAGATGAGTGATATTGATCTGCTCTGGGATATTCAGCGCAAAATTGAAGGAAATACTATTTGTCCTTTAGGTGATGCTGCCGCATGGCCTGTAGCAGCGGCGATACGTCATTTCAGGGACGAATTCGAATGGCATGTTACCAACCCCGACGATGCGCAGCGGCGCAATTATGGACTGGCCAATTATGGTGCAGCCATTTCGGCGGGATAAAAGATCGGTAACTACTAGTTATAAATGTTTAGAAAAATTCTATATCAACTGCTAACTATAATAATCCTATTTTTTTCTACAGTTAGTATAACCCAGGGCCAGGATAGATTCCAGGACCGCAAAGCTGGAAGAGTATTTGTCTCCTGGGGTTGGAACCGTGATGCCTATGGCAAAAGCACGATCAGTTTCAAAGGAGCTGATTATGATTTCAGACTAGAGCATCTTACTGCTCATGACAGGCCTACACGAATCAGTTATAATAATTACCTGAAATTTTCACGACTCACTATACCACAGACCAATTTGCGTGTTAGTTATTTCTTTAAAGACAATCTTGCCATCTCTTTTGGAGATGATCATATGAAATATGTGATGGATAATGATCAGACGGTAGTGATGAAGGGTAATATTACGAGACCCGGTGTTTTCCAGGGAGAATATAATGGTCCGAAAAAAGTAACCAAAGATTTCTTGCTCTATGAACATACCGATGGATTGAACTATCTGAATTTTGAGTTAGAAAAATATGCGGATCTTTTTCGCCCGGGTAAGCATGTAATCTTTTCCTGGTTTTTTGGAGGAGGAGCAGGAGTGTTGATGCCAAAAACAAATGTGACCTTGCTGGATTATGAACGCAATGACCGTTATCATGTTTCTGGTTTTGGTATTTCCGCCAAGGCAGGATTAATGATCAATTTTTTAAAACATATTCATATTAAGCTGGAAGAAAAAATGGGATATATAAATATGCCTGATGTGATCCTTCATAAAAAAGGGATACCTGGCAGAGCCCATCAATCTTTTGTATTTAATGAATTTTACGGAACCATCGGTTTTAATCTTAGGTTGACAAAACCGCACCCGGTAAAAAATAAGAAGTAAAGAGGAGTTTAAAAATGTCTGAAGCACCTAAATTATTGAAAGTTACTATCGACAATATCTCGATCGATGTGGAGCCGGGTACTACCATTCTCAATGCGGCCCGCCGAATCGGGGGAGAAGTAACGCCTCCCGCAATGTGCTATTACAGTAAGCTGGAAGGTAGTGGTGGTAAATGTCGTACCTGCCTGGTAGAAGTGGCTGCAGGCTCTGCTGCTGACCCTCGTCCTATGCCTAAACTGGTGGCCAGTTGCCGCACTACAGTAATGGATGGTATGGTCGTAAAAAATATTACCAGTGATAAAGTAATAGATGCGCGTAATGGAGTGGTCGAGTTTCTACTCATTAATCATCCACTTGATTGTCCTGTCTGCGATCAGGCTGGTGAATGTCATTTGCAGGATCTTAGCTATGATCATGGTAAAGAAGGCACCCGTTATGAATTTAAGCGCCGCACCTTCGAGAAAGAAGA
>JAYTXP010000165.1:0-12346 GCA_043742885.1 Chitinophagaceae bacterium
GGTGCTTCTGCATTGGTTGGATCTTCTGCGATCGCCTTTGTCAGAAAACGAATGGCGTCACCATAATTATCATTATCATAATGTACTTTACCAACATAAAAGGCGATCTTCTCTGAAGGATCGATCTTGCTTAGTTTATCAGCGTAAAGTATCACATCATCCGATTGCTTTAACTGGTAAGAAAGAATCATCAATTGCTTATAGGTAGCGGCAGATTCATCTCCCAGTGTAACCAATTTTTTAAATGATTCCCGGGCCAGTGCATAACGGCGAAGATCCAGGTAAGCCTGGGCCAGTTCGGTTACGATGGCACGACTGTTCGCATCATAGGTGGCCGCTTTTTCAAAATATTTAAGTGATTCAAGTCGTCGGCCGTTTTGTTTTTCTGTCAAACCTTTTTGAAGAAAAAAATCGGCGCTGTCTACACCACCAATGGCGGTGATCGTAGTACCAGAATTAAGTGTGGTAAATTGGCCATAGCCTGCAGTTGCAAAGGCAAATGGGATAACAAGAAGGAGTATCCTTTTCATAGGTCTTTCGGGTTTGAATTATAGGATAAAGTCACCTGCAAGTTAATACAGCATTTTTGTTACCAATCAGTTTTAACCAAGTCTTTACCTTTTCCTAGTGGAAACTCTTATCTACTTCAGTACAATTCCACCGAGTGCTGGTAAATTTACTATATGCTTATATTGTTTACTCTTCTTATCAGTGAGTTCGGCCCGTATCTCCGGATTAAAAACGTTTCCTGTTCCACCATAAAGCGCATGGTCGCTATTGAACAGTTCCTTTACAAATTTTTTGCCATATGTCCATATTTCCCAATTATTTCTCACCACTGGCGTCAAATTGAGCAGGATCAGGAGATCATCTGATCTTTTCTTTCCTTTCCTTCGATATACAACCACCGTTTCATCCCGGTGATTAAGGTCTACCCATTCAAAACCTTCCTTATTAAACTGATTCTGATACATAGCTGGTTCCTCTTTCAGCAAACGGTTCAATTCTGCCAGGCAATTTTTTAGTAACCGGTGACCATCAAATTGTAACAAGTGCCAGTCCAGTTCTGACTTATAATTCCATTCACTGGTTTGACCAAACTCATTTCCCATGAACAAAAGCTTGGCACCGGGATGTGTCCACATATAAGTAAAAAGTAAACGGAGGTTGGCAAACTTCTGCCATTCGTCTCCGGGCATTTTATACAGAAGAGGGCTTTTGCTGTGTACTACTTCATCATGACTAAATGGAAGCATGAAATTCTCATCATAAAAATACATCATGCTGAAGGTGAACTTATCCTGATGCTGACCGCGAAATAAAGGATCAATCTTGAAATAGTCAAGTGTATCATGCATCCAGCCCATCATCCATTTCATACCAAAGCCAAGTCCATCCTGCCAGGTAGGTTTTGAAATGCCCGGCCAGTCGGTGGCTTCTTCTGCTATAGTTTGCACATCCGGAAAATCACGGTAAATAGTTTCATTCAGATCCTTAATAAAAGCAATAGCTTCCAGGTTACCATCACCTCCATGCTCATTCGGCTCCCACTCTCCTTCTTTTCTTGAATAATTTAGTTTCAGCATGGAGGATACCGCATCTACACGAATACCATCGATATGAAAAAGATCAAACCAGAATCTTGCGCTGCTGATAAGAAATGATTTTACTTCTCCTCTTTTGTAATTGAAAATATAACTGTTCCAATCCGGATGAAAGCCTTTGCGCATATCGGCATATTCATAGGTATGAGTTCCATCGAACATGAACAATCCATGCGCGTCATATGGAAAATGCGAAGGCACCCAATCCAGCACCACGCCTATTTCCTCCTTATGAAATGAATCGATCAGGCGCATCAGTCCCTGCGGATCACCGAATCTGGATGTGGAGGCGAAAAAACCAGTACACTGGTAGCCCCAGGAACCATCGAATGGATGTTCCATTACCGGCATGAACTCAACATGCGTAAAACCCATTTCCTTTACATAAGGCACCAGCCTTTCACCGATCTGATCATAGGTGTTATAAGATTCCTCATCATTTTTATTGGGCCTTTGCCAACTGGCAAGATGAACTTCATAAACTGACCAGGGGGCATTTAATGAATTGTGTTTTTTTCTTTTCTTCATCCAATCTTCATCCTGCCAATCGTAATGCATATCCCATGTTATACTTGCAGTGGCAGGTCTCTTCTCCCAAAAGTTGGCAAATGGATCCCCTTTGTCCAATTTACGACCAGCGTATCCTGTTATATGATATTTATAGGATTCACCCAGCTTGAAATGTGGAATAAATCCTTCCCAGATACCTGATTTATCCCAACGCGGATAAAGATCATATTCATCATTCTTCCAATCGTTGAAATTTCCTTTCACTGATAAACGGGTGGCATTGGGAGCCCAGACTGAAAAATACATTCCCCATATATCATCCAGCTGAATAGAATGTGAACCAAAATGCTTGTAAAGCTGATAATGTGAACCATTGCAAAAATTCTTTACGTCTTCGTCGGAAAGCAAAGAATAATTCCATACATTTTTGGACTTATCTATGAAATTGTCTTTTTCATAGTCTGAATTTCCTTTATCCAGATCTTTTTGGGTCTTATTGAATTTTTTATCCGACATCCGTATGGAAATTTAGCTTTTATGCGTCTCCCAACTTAGGCAATTTTCATGAATATTTAACAGACTGCAATCGCTGTCGCCTTTTTATTCATTCATCTTTGCGCAGTTCAGTCTTTTCTATGTCTGAATCATAAACCGACCAACAAAAACCTTATGCTTAAAGCGGCTGTTACCTTTCTACTGGCCATGTCCTGTCTTTTTGTGAACGCGCAAAAAAATCAGTTAAGCGGCCGGATCAATGACTCCACCGAAAAAAAATTCCTGCACTTTGCTTCTGTTTCGGTTCTGAAGAAATCAGATAGCACCCTGGTCAGCTTTACCCGAACAAATGAAAAAGGCGAGTTCCATATCCAGGACCTCGAAAAAGGTAATTATGTACTCCTGATCACCTATCCACATTTCGCGGATTATATGGATGATCTTTCTCTTACCAGCGATATGGATCTGGGACAACTCACTCTTACACCGGCTTCTAAATTGCTTGATGCTGTTATCGTGCGTGCCAATGGCGCTATTCGCATTAAAGGAGATACCACCGAATTTGTGGCCGATAGTTTTAAGGTAAAAGATGGGGCAACGGTAGAAGACCTGTTGAAAAAACTTCCGGGATTATCTGTAAATAGTAAAGGGGAGATCACGGCCCAGGGAAAACGCGTGGACAAAGTTTTAGTTGATGGAGAAGAATTTTTTGGAGACGACCCTACCATGGCAACTAAAAATATTTCTTCCAAAGCAGTAGATAAAGTGCAGGTATTTGATACCAAGACGGAACAACAAAAGATAACTGGTATTACAAATGGAACGGAGGGGAAAACCGTCAATATCAAACTTAAGGAGAATGCCAAAAAAGGGTGGTTCGCCAAGGCAGAGGCCGGTACTGATTTTCATAGGTACTATGACTCCAAAGCTTATTACAATAATTTTAAGGGTAAAAAGAAAATATCCTTTTATGGTACACATTCCAATGTGAATACCGGAAGTTTGAATTGGCAGGATCGTCAGAAACTGGGCATGGATGATAATATGCAGTTCGATGAGATCGGCGGATTTTATTATAGCTTCAGTTCAGGCGATGATTTTAGCGACTGGGGTTCAAGAGGTTTACCGCAATCATGGACCGGTGGTGCTTTGTACAGCAATAAATGGGGTACACTGGATAAGAATAATTTGAATCTCTCCTATCGTTATAATCGCCTGCTCACTATAGGAACAGGAACAACCTATACCCAAAACATACTTCCTTCTGGTGTTACATATAATAATAAATACACCACAAAGAATTCATTACTGCAGCAACATGCGCTGAATGGAAAATATGAATGGAAACTGGATTCTTTTGCTACTTTAAAACTTACGGTGACCCAGACCTACAAAACGGGTTCCAGCAGCGGCACAAACAACAGTGAGTTCCTAAATAGTCAGCGAGACACCGTGAACCAGAGTTTCAATAACACGTTGAATGATACAAAAAAGAACCAGGGTGATTATTCATTAACGCATACCCAACTTTTTAAGAAGAAAGGAAGGCAACTTATTACCACAATGAAATATTCCAGTGTGGATGATGATAATTCAGGTCTTAACAACACCCGATTACGCTATTTCAGAAACGGGAGTTTTGACCATGCTGATACAGTAGATCAGAAAAAAATATTTCTTGGACATTCAACAACTGCGGGAATAAAAACATCATGGGTAGAACCATTGAACAGCAAATGGCAGATCATTCTTGATTACGCTTATAACCGTAATCATGCCCGCTCCCTTCGAAATACATTTGATCGTGATAACCTGGGTAAATATGAATCCCTCGTTCCTACTCTTAGTAATAATTTTACTATGGATGCCCTTTCAAATGGTGGAACGGCTACTCTTCGTTATTTCTATAAAAAAATAAGAGTGACAGCTGGCACCGGCATCTCTAATATAGATCTTAAGCTGAATAACCTGGATAATGGCTTGAAGAACAATTATCATTTCTTCAATATAACTCCCCAGGCAAATTTTGGATTTTCTCCAAAACCTCAATCTAATATTGGTATCAACTACCGCGGCAATACTATTCAACCAAATATTCAGCAGTTACAGCCTTTACGCGATAACACCGATGTACTTAATGAGTATATTGGAAATCCCGATCTTAAAGTTGGCTTTTCTCATTCGGTGAATGTTTATATTAACTCATATAAAGTATTGACCAATATCTGGAAGAGTCTGAACTTCAGTTATCAAATCCAGCAAAATGCGATCACTCAGTATAATACGGTAGATGTGACCACCGGCAAAAGAACTTATTACCCTATCAATGTTAACGGTAACCGTAACTGGTTTCTCTGGTCAGGTCTTGAACGCAATGGTGGCGGCAAGAAACCAAATATGAGTGTGCGCTTCTCAGGAAACGGACAACATTTCCAGAATTTTGTAAACGGCCAGAAAGCCCTTACCCGTTCTTTTTCGGTGACCACAGAACTTGGCTTTGGGTATAGCAAGGATGAAAAATATGATTTCAGCATTAATCCCCGCCTCTCCTATAATACGAGCAAATCATCTCTTTCCACCAGCATAAACAATAATTACTGGAGCTATGGTGGTGAACTAAATGCAAACTTCAAAATGCCATGGTCGCTGGAATTCATCAGCAATTTTGATTTTGATATGAGACAGAAGTTGAAAGCTTTTCCAACCAATACCAACCTGATCATCTGGAACGGAGGCATTGAAAGAAAGATCATGAAGAAGACAGCCACTATCAGTTTTGTGGCCCGTGATGTATTGAATCAGAACAAAGGATTCACAAGAAATATCAGCAGCAATTTTGTTTCCGATGACCGCTTCCAGCGTGTAGGTCGCTATTTTCTTTTGAAATTTGAGTGGAACCTTACTAAAAAACCAGAGGCAGAGAAAAAATGAGAAAGCTTACCCTTTTTATAATCATCAGCATCACAAGTCTGTCTGTATTTAGCCAGACTAAATTTTACAGCTCAGTTAAAATCGAGTTTGAAAGAAGCACCAATCCGCGTAAGCTGATGGAAGAATGGAACGCGGGTGAAGATTGGTTTGAACGGTTCAAAGAAAATATTCCAACCGTTTCCCTTGTCTATTCCGAATTTACCGGAGATACAGCCCATAGTATTTACAAACCGGGAAAAGAAACGCCATCAACCGGTCGAAATTTTTATGAGCCGGTCGCAGAAAAAAATGTGATCTATACAGATTATGCCACAGGCCTTGTCACCGCTCAAAAACCGGTGTTTGAAGAAACTTTTCTGATCAGCGATACCCTGCGTAAAATAAAATGGAAGATCACAAATGATCTTAGAAATATTGCCGGGTTCGAGTGCCGTAAAGCCTTTGGTGTAATGGATGACAGTATCGGCATCTTCGCATTCTATACCGATCAGATATTAATAAGCGGAGGACCTGAGAGTGTGCAGGGCCTTCCGGGTATGATACTGGGTATGGGTATTCCCCGTTTGCATACCACCTGGTTTGCTACTAAAGTGGAAGTATTAAATGATACAAAAGCATTAGTGGCTCCTGTAAAAGGAAAGAAAGTAGATAGAAAATCTTTTATAAATACCCTCAATAAAGTAGCAGAGCAATGGGGTCCAAGAGGAAAAGCGATGTTGCTGAATTTTATTATCTGATCATCTCAGTAATTCAAATACAAAACTTTCCTGCGTACCCATCGAAAGATCGCTGATGGTTTGGATCTTTCCGGTGACCACATCTCTTAGTTTGCTAAACCCTTTTACCCTTTCAGCAAAAACATTCCAATCTGGTCTTACCTGTTTATCTCCTGTATTGGTAATTACCATCAGGGTTTGCTTATTATCATAGCGGAAATAAACATAGAGTCCATCTTTAGGAATGAACTGCATGGTCTTTCCACTAATGATGGCAGAGGATGTTTTACGAAAATTTGCCAGCCGGCTTATGTATTCAAAAGCCTCTTCCTGATTATCTGTTCTACCCTGTTTTAAGAACCGGTTATCTTTTTCTTTATCACCCGGGAAGCCTCCCGGAAAATCTTCCCTTACTGTAGCATCAGTGCTGGTTTTTTTATTCTTCATTAAAACTTCGGTTCCATAATATAATTCCGGAAATCCGCGAAGCGTAAATAGCCAGTTAAATCCCATTTGCATTTTTTTCCAGTCTTCATCGATAGTGGAAAAAATGCGATCCATATCATGATTATCAAGAAACAGGCAATTATTCATGGGATCTTTATAAAGACCATCCTGCGCCAGGGTCATATATAATTTATTCACACCGCCTGTCCAGGATGGCGGATCTTTCATTGCAGCAACCATGGAGAAACATGCCTGAAAATCCAAAACGCCCTTCGCATTATGATGAAAACCGGAAGAGATATTATTACGGGTGAAATATGCATTGCCCATTTCGGTGTTCACATAGGCTTCTCCAAATACCGTGTACTGCGGATATTCTTTTTCCATGGCTGCGTTCAGCTTATTCATAAAAGCCTCATCGCAGTATTTATAGGTATCAACACGCCAACCATCAATCCCAAATTCTTCCGTTGTCCAGATCGTATTTTGGATAAAATATTTAGCCACAAAAGGATTACGCAGGTTTATATCAGGCAAGTGCGGAACGAACCAGCCTTCCAGCATTACTTTACGGTCATAAGCAGAGGCATAAGGATCAAACAATGCTTCATCGCGGTGATTGGTCATTGTTGGTTTATCCCATTGATTCAGCCAATCTTTCATAGGAGGATCCAGTACAAACCAATGAAAGTCCCCTACATGATTATAGACCGCATCGTGAATGATCTTCATTCCATTGGCATGCAGTTTATCAATAAGCGATTTATAGGCTTCATTTCCACCATAGCGTTTGTCTATATTATAATGATCCGTTATCCAGTAACCATGATAACCGGATATTTCCATTCCCTGTTCTTTCTGTAAGGGCATATCATTCTCCACCACAGGTGTCATCCAAACAGCAGTTACCCCCAGTAGTTTCAGGTAATCAATATGATTCTCCACTCCTTTTAAATCGCCGCCATGCCTTGCCACCGGACTGTTACGATCCAATTTCGTATAGTGATAAGAAGAATAGGTATCATTGGAAGGGTCGCCGTTTGAGAAACGATCCGGCATCAGCAGGTAAACAAAATCAGCAGAGTTCACTCCTTTTATTCTGGTCTTGCCATTCTCTTTGCTGCGTGATTTCAGTTCATAAGGAATAATAAGACTGTTCCCGTTTCCACTAAATACAATATTAAATTTTCCGGCTTTTACGGAAGGCCCTATGACCAGATCGATAAAAACATAATTCTTATTCTCCACTTTGCTGATCTTAATACTAGTCAATCCCGGATATTTGATCGACACTGAATTAAAAAGACCAATATCTTTCTGATGGATCATCATCTGAAGGGAAGGATCTTTCATTCCGACCCACCAGTTCGTAGGATATATATCAGCAGAATGAATTGACTGAACCGAAATAAATAAAGCAAGAAGCAGAACAGATCGTTTCATAAAATTATGGTTGTACGGTTTGTTTTTTATCCTTTATAAAAAGAATACAGATAGCAGCCGCGATGACCATCAGTAATCCTCCGATCTTTAAAGCGGCCATCCGGTCATTATGCAAAACATTTTTCATCAGCCAGCCAAAGCCCAGGGAAGCAATGATCTCCGGCAATACAATGAAGAAATTAAAAATGCCCATATAAATACCTACTTTATCTTTTGGCAGGCATCCACTCAGCATAGCATATGGCATAGAAAGAATGCTGGCCCAGGCAATACCTACCCCCACCATTGAACCAAATAAATAATATTTATCGTGAATAAAACTTACGCTTATCAGGCCAATGGCTCCTGCAAGTAAACAAAGAGCGTGAGTTGTTTTCCTGCCAAGTTTATCAGCTATTGAAGGAAGCACCAGCGCAAAAAGAAAAGTGACCACACTGTAAAAAGATAAAGTAAGTCCGCCGAAATCTGCTCCTTCCGCAAAAACAGGATCACTCGCATCCGCCT
The DNA here is from genome assembly GCA_043742885.1 of Chitinophagaceae bacterium. Classification (GTDB taxonomy): domain Bacteria; phylum Bacteroidota; class Bacteroidia; order Chitinophagales; family Chitinophagaceae; genus JJ008. The sequence continues at coordinate 8,651 of JAYTXP010000165.1, forward strand.
TACCTCCAAATACATTTACACCTACAGCGGTACTGTAGAAAAACCACATCAGGAATAAACCAGGCCAGGTGAAGAATTGCACCAGCGAAACGATACGCATGCGTGAAGGCATATTTCTTAAAGCCCTGAATATTTCTTTTGCACCATTGGTAAAGCCACTGCTTTCATTTTCTGATTTCTTATTTGAATTCTCTTTTGAAGGAGGATATTCTTTGGTAGTGAAGACGGTATACAACACGGCTGATAAAAAGAAGAAAGCACCGAGGTAGAAAGACCATTGCACATTCGGAGGAATTTTTCCTTTCTCAGTAGTATTGGCAAGATTTAAAACATTCTTCATCAGCCATGGAAGAGCTGAAGCGATACTTCCACCCAGACCGATCATCAGGCTTTGCATGATAAAACCACGGTTCACCTGAGAATCGGGAAGCTTATCCGTAACAAAAGCCCTGAATGGTTCCATAGCCACATTACCAAAAACATCCAACACCCATAATAAACCAGCGGCCATGAATAGCGTGCCGCTATGAGGCATAAAGATCAGCGCAATGGAACTCAACAAGGCACCAATCATGAAATAAGGTCTTCTCCTGCCCCACCTTGGCGACCAGGTACGATCACTCATATATCCAATAACAGGTTGCACAAGCAAACCCGTAAGTGGCGCAGCCAGAAATAATAAAGGCACCTGATCCGGATTCGCGCCTAAATTTTCATAGATCCTTCCCATATTGGCCCGTTGAAGATCCCAGCCAAACTGAATACCAAAAAAGCCAACGCTCATATTGATGATCTCAACTAATGAAAGCCTTGGCTTTTCGCCTGTAAAAGCAGATGACATATGCAAGCAGTGTTTAGGATGGGGAAGTTAGTAATTATGTACTAAATACACGTTGAGAAGTTGAGGGGTTGAGGAGTTGAGAATATACAGGCCTTGAACAATTGAAGATAATTAATACTTTAAGGAGATTTTCGCTCAACCTCTCAACTACTCAACCGCTCAACTTAAATTACGAATCCATTCGGTATCACCGCTCCTTTCTTCACCACCACAATTCCATCCTTCACCGTATAAAGTGCATGATCGGAGTTTTCAAGATGGGAGCCACCATTGATACGGACATCATTTCCAATGCGCACATTTTTATCGAGAATTGCATTTTTTATATAACAACGATCTCCGATTCCGAGGATAGGATATCCGCCAGTAGTTGCTTTGGCTATCTCTGGAAGCGTTTCATAATAATCACTACCCATAATATAGGTGCTCACTACGGTACTGCCATGACCTATACGGGAACGAATACCGATCACGGAAGCTTCTACCCTGCTGGCATTGATAATAGATCCTTCTGCAACCAATGTTTTCTCTAATGTAGTGCCACTTATCTTAGCGGGAGGCAGCATACGTGGACGTGTATATATTGCATTTTCGTTATCAAATAAATTAAAATCAGGAAGGTCCTTTGTAAGTCCCAGGTTCGCTTCAAAAAATGAATAAATATTCCCGATATCGGTCCAGTAGCCTTCATACTGGTAGCTGGCCACTTTATATTTATCCATTGCCTGTGGAATGATCTCTTTACCAAAATCAGTAGCATGTGCGTATTCTTTCTGAAGGAGATCAAACAAAAGTTGGCGGTTAAAAATATAAATACCCATGGAGGCCAGGTGGTTCCGTCCCTGCAATTTCATTATATCAGAAGTATCGCTTATCCAGTCAGGCAGTAATTCTTTTTTTGGTTTCTCTATAAAAGAAGTAACAATGCCATCGGCAGATTTCAAAATTCCAAATTCAGGCGCCTCTCTTTCTGTCACTGGAATAGTAGCAATAGTAATATCCGCACCCAATTCTTTATGATGATCCAGCATCTCTGCAAAATTCATTTGATAAAGCTGGTCGCCGGAAAGTATAAGCACATAATCACTTTCAAATGGAGCGATATGGCGCAGCCCTTGTCTTACCGCATCCGCAGTACCCTGGTACCAGGTGGGATTATCAGGTGTTTGTTCGGCAGCAAGAATATCAACAAAGGCTTTACTGAATGCACTAAAGTGATAGGTGTTTTTTATATGCCTGTTCAGCGAAGCGGAATTGAATTGTGTAAGCACGAACATGCGACCAATTCCGTTATTTAAACAATTAGAAATAGGTATGTCCACCAGCCGATACTTTCCTGCAATGGGTACCGCAGGCTTGGAACGATTTGCTGTCAGTGGATATAACCTGGAACCAGCACCTCCTCCCAGGATCACGGAGAGGATCTCATTTACTTTAGTGATTTGTTTGGCAGACATATTCTTTAGAATTATTGCAGTGAAATGTAAAGGTCGATATATTGTTGCGCACTTCCTTCCCAGCTATGATCTATTTCCATCATGTGGGAGCGCATCCAATGATAAAGTTCATGCTTATTATTGTAAAGGTCAATGGCCCTGCCTACTGAATAGGTAATATCATTTACCGAAGCCTGCTCAAATCGGATTCCAAAACCATTATGATCTCCCATATCAGTGACCGTATCTCTTAATCCTCCCACATTTCGCACCATGGGCACGGTTCCATATCGAAGAGCATAGAGTTGATTCAATCCGCAGGGCTCAACACGACTTGGCATCAGCAAAAAATCGGAGCCGGCATAGATCAGGTGACTTAATTGCTCGCTATAACCAATAAAAGAATTATAATACCCATTGAAATGATGCTTCATATTATCCAGCTTATCCTCCACATTTGGATCCCCCGAGCCCAGTACCAGGAAGTTCACATTACCATGGTGCTGGTAAATAGACTGACTGATCGCATCGGGTAAAAGATCGGCCGCCTTCTCTCCCACCAATCGTCCAATAAAAGACACCAGGGGTTTATTTGGATCCAGTCCGAATTGTCCGGCCAGTTCTTTTTTATTTTTCCATTTACCTTTTTCTACCAGCTCACTTGAATAATTTTTTACGATCATGGAATCAGTATGCGGATCCCATACTTCGTTATCGATTCCGTTGAGTATGCCGTAACTTTTCCCTTTCTCGTATTCAAAAAGTTTTTCCAGTCCGTTCGCTTCTTCTTTTAATTCATCGAGATAACTATGACTTACCGTAGTGACTTTTGAAGCGCATTTAATAGCGGAGGCCAGCGGATTTATCGCTTTATCCCATTCAAGTAATCCCCTTTTCCAGGTATCATAGAATGGAATATAATGGTTCTTATCCCATCCCATCCAACCCTGGTATTGGGCATTATGAACAGTGAATATCGTAGGTATAGAAGCAAGTTTATCCCGGAAGGCGAAACAATGCTGCATCATAAAAGGGATTAGACCGGTATGATGATCATGACAATGGATAACGTTCGGTTTATGTTGCCATTTATTGATCCAGTCGCATACAGCGATCTGAAAAGCCATGAATCTTTCTGTATCGTCATTATATCCATAAATTTTTTCACGATCCAGCAGTCCGTTAATATCTATCAGGTAAAGATCAAATCCAAGCGTATTTGTTTTCTCCTTAATTACGGCATAATGAAAAGCCTGTGATCCCAAAAACTGCTCGCCTTCGTGAACCAGTTCCCACTGGTGATTATAGAGGAATTTAGTACGGTACATGGGCATAACCACTTTAGTGATATGTCCCAGTTCCGCCTGGTATTTAGGAAGGGCGCCTACTACGTCACCCAGTCCGCCGGCTTTCGCTACC
>JAYTXP010000166.1:0-15090 GCA_043742885.1 Chitinophagaceae bacterium
GCATTGGAATCAAGTACTGCCTTGAAAAGTTGGGTATTGAGGATCTTAGGCATCAGCTCAGCGATGAGCAATTCTTTATTAGGATCATAGATAAAATCAGCCTTCGTGGCCCCTGCTTTTTTCTCTATTTTAGGAATGGGAAGAAACCTTTCCAATTCAAATTTCTGGGTAGCTGCATTCTTAAATTGGCTGTATACAAGTTCCACCACATCAAACTGCTTTTCTGAAAATGCTTTCATAGCAGCCAGGGAGGCCTGTTGCACATTTTCATATTTGAGATTCAGGAAAAGATCGCGGTAAGTGGCATCCGCTTTATAATTTAGTTTTATAAAATGCTCATATCCTTTTTTACCAATATTCCAGATTGTTACATTACCACGGCGATGCTGCTCAGCATATTTTTCAACGATAGTCGCTTTTGCCAGTTTAATAGTGTTAGAATTAAAGGCTCCGGCCAATCCACGATCACTCGTAATAACGATAAGCAGTACTTTTTCCACTGGTCTTTCTGAGGCCAGCGACATGCCAGCTTCTCCTTCACTGTTACTTACAATATTACTAAGCAGTTCCTGCAATTTTTGCGCATATGGCCTCATTTGCTGAATTGCATCCTGGGCACGACGCAGTTTTGCAGCGCTCACCATTTTCATCGCTTTGGTGATCTGCTGAGTGCTTTCTACCGATTTAATGCGATTACGTACCTCTTTTAATTGACCAGCCATAATGGAAGTTTTCTTTCAGGCCGCAAAGGTATTTATTCAGAGGCAAAAAACAATGACAAAACAAGGGCTGTGGGGAAAATATGGAAATCCTAAAAAGCTGACAATCAGGGTTTCCGGGAACTGTCCGGTGAAGCAACCCATATAAACTCCCTGCGAAGCGTATAAGCTACATTCACGGCTCCTCTTAGCTGACCTTTTCTTCCCATGATGAGATGATCTTCAGCGATCAGCTCCAATTGAATTGGACCTTCTTTCAAACCTGTCATATCCCTCTTCTTTATTTGGACCCGGTCATTATTTATTGCCAGCATTTTGTCTACTTCTTTTCCTGCATAACTGGTATCAGTCATCAGTATGCGGATATTTTTAATTGTAGGAACGGCTTTTACAGTCAGTACAAATCCGGTACTATCCATCGCCCTTTTTAATACAGTATCTCCGGCTATTGAAAAAACAGAAAAAATAAAATCCTGCATATATTTCTTCCCTTTTGAATCGGTAAAGATCAATTGGTGATTACCCTTAAATTCATTGAGAGATTTACTGGCCACATATATAGGGCCATTTCTTGTTTGATCATTAAATTCCAGGGCTTTTCCATCCAACTGAATATTGGATCCCTGCATCAATTCAAGAGTGGGTCCGTAAGAATTTCTTTCCCTGAATTGAACCAGCACACTTACCTGATCAGCCCCTTCCTCCCCTGTAATTTGGTAGTCCAGATACAATTCATCTTCTTTATAACCTGTTTTTTCACGGCAGCCATCCATTATAGCTGCAAACATTAATAAGGTTACCAAAATTCTCATTTTTCAAAATTAGGCAACTAACTCACTCTCCCAAGTAAGACTTATCTTTGTCCACCCTGAAAATCAGGGCTAGCTGTCAAATTGGCTGCCAATTTTTTGTAGCACTCTTTTTGACAAAACAGTAAATCTTTTAATAAGAAATAAACTTATAATAATTCCGCCATGTCAGGATTCTTTTCCAAAATATTCGGTGGCAGCAAATCAGAAAAAGATGTGAAGAAGATCCAACCTTTTGTAGGCAGGATCAACCATCATTTTGATGCCTATCAATCTATCAGCAACGACCAGCTTCGTAATAAAACCCAGGAATTCCGACAGCGGATCAAAGAGCACCTTACAGAAATTGATGCTGAGATCAACCAACGAAATGCTGAAGCCGAGGCCCTTCCCTTCAATGACCTGATGGGTAAAGATGCCATCTATCAACAGGTTGACAAGCTCAAAAAAGAAAAAGATAAAAAAATTGAGGAAGCGCTGGATGAAATTCTTCCGGAGGCTTTCGCTGTAGTGAAAGAAACTGCAAAGCGTTTTAAGGAGAACCTTGAAATGATTGCCACTGCTACGCAGCTGGATCGGGATTTCAGTGTGAAAAAGAATTATATCACCATTGATGGCGATAAATCAATTTTTAAAAATACCTGGACCGCAGGTGGCGGTACTGTTACCTGGAACATGGTGCATTATGATGTGCAGCTGATCGGTGGTGTGGTACTTCATCAGGGAAAGATCTCTGAAATGGCCACAGGTGAGGGAAAGACATTGGTATCAACCCTGCCATCTTATTTGAATGCCCTTCCAGGTGAAGGTGTTCACCTCGTTACAGTAAATGATTACCTGGCCCGTCGTGACCAGGAATGGAACGGACCGATCTTCGAATGGCTGGGACTTACGGTGGATTGTATTGACAAACATCAGCCCAACAGTGAAGAAAGAAGAAAAGCTTACCTGGCAGATATTACTTACGGAACAAATAACGAATTCGGTTTTGATTACCTGCGCGATAACATGGTTCATACATCAGAAGAAATGGTACAGCGAAAGCACCATTTCGCGATGGTGGATGAAGTTGACTCCGTGTTGATCGATGATGCACGTACTCCATTGATCATTTCCGGCCCTGTACCACGTGGAGAGGATCAGCAATTTCATATTCACAAACCAAGGGTACAGCAGCTTTACCAGGAGCAGGAAAGAATTGTTCGTACTGAACTTAATGAGGCTAAAAGAAAAATGGCCGATGGAGATGATGATCCTAAATCAGGAGGTCTTCATCTGTTCCGCGCTTATCGTGGTCTTCCAAAATATGGTCCGCTGATCAAATTTTTAAGTGAACCCGGTATGAAAGTAAAAATGCAGAAGGCGGAAAATTATTATCTGCAGGATCAGATGCGCAATATGCATATCGTAGATGCCGAATTACTTTTTCAGATAGATGAAAAAAATAATTCCGTAGATCTTACCGATAAGGGTCTTGCCATGATCACCCGCACAGGTGAGGATACTGAATTCTTTGTACTCCCTGATATCAGCATAAAACTTTCAGAGATTGAAAAAAGTGACGCTTCACAGGAAGAAAAATTACAGCAGAAAGAAGGAGTATTGAATGATTATACACAGAAAGCAGATCGAATTCATACTGTGCAGCAATTATTAAAAGCCTATACGCTTTTTGATAAGGATATTGAATACGTGGTGATGGATGGCGCTATCAAGATCGTAGATGAACAAACCGGTCGTATACTAGATGGTCGTCGTTATTCAGATGGTCTGCATCAGGCTATTGAAGCAAAGGAAAATGTGAAGATCGAAGCGGCTACACAAACGTATGCAACAGTAACACTGCAGAATTATTTCCGTATGTATCATAAGCTGGCTGGTATGACCGGTACAGCCGAAACAGAAGCCGGAGAATTATGGGATATCTATAAACTAGATGTGGTTACAATTCCTACCAATATCAATATGATCCGGATTGACAGAGATGATCTGGTTTATAAAACAAAGAGGGAAAAATATAAGTCGGTGATCGATGAGATCGATGCACTTCGCATTGCGGGTCGCCCCTGCCTTGTAGGTACTACTTCGGTAGAGGTAAGTGAATTATTAAGTCGTATGCTGCAGGTGAAAAAGATCCCGCACAATGTATTAAACGCAAAACAACACGCGAAGGAAGCCGTGATCATTACAGAGGCTGGTCTTCCAGGCGCAGTAACGATTGCCACTAACATGGCGGGTCGTGGTACGGATATTAAACTGGGCCCCGGCGTAAAGGAAGCTGGTGGATTGGCCATTATTGGTACGGAAAGACATGAAAGCCGACGCGTAGACAGACAGCTTCGCGGTCGTGCAGGTCGCCAGGGAGATCCTGGTACTTCCCAATTCTATGTATCATTGGAAGATGATCTGATGCGTATGTTCGGCAGTGAACGTATCGCAGGCTTGATGGATAAACTGGGTTATAAAGAAGGCGATGTGATCCAGCATAGCATGATCAGCAACAGTATTCAGCGCGCGCAGAAAAAAGTGGAAGAAAACAACTTTGGTATTCGTAAGCGATTGCTGGAATATGATGATGTAATGAACAAACAGCGTAATGCGGTATATGATAAACGTAATCACGCCTTGTTTGGAGAACGTTTAGCGCTGGATATCGATACTTCATTTTCTACTGTAGCGGAAGACCTTATTGTAAATTTCCGTGAGCAGGAGGACTTCCAGGGATTCAAACTGGCATGTATTGTAAATTTTAGTTTGGATACAAGGATTGAGGAGGAAGAATTCAAAAAACTGGATAGTAATTCGCTTATTGATAAATTATATGCTGAAGCTACCGAGAGATATAATCAGCATAAAGAAGAATTGAAAAAACAATGTATCCCTGTTTTCAAAAACATTCGCTTAATTCAGGGAAGTCATATTGAAAATGTGGTAGTCCCTTTTGCTGATGGTAGAAAAGGTTTGAGTGTACTTGCCAACCTGGATAAGACATTAACAAGTTCTGGCCAGGAGCTTTGCAACTCATTGGAGAAAACAATCACACTGGCGGTGATCGATGAAGCATGGAAAGAACATCTTCGCGCCATGGATGATCTGAAACAAAGTGTACAGACAGCCTACCTGGAACAGAAAGATCCGCTGGTTATTTATAAAGTGGAAGCCTATAACCTGTTCAGAAATATGAGCGGGGAAGTAAATAAGGATATTGTTTCCTTCCTATGTCATGGAGGTATTGCGGTGGAACAGGAGAACGCTCCATTGAAAGAAGGTCGTCAGCAGAAAACCGATATGAGCAAAATGACTGCAAATAAGGAAGAAATAGAGAATGTGGGTGAAGATTATGCAGCCAATGAAAAAGACAGGCTGGTACCAGTTTCCGTTGAACCTAAGATCGGCCGAAATTCACCTTGTCCTTGTGGCTCAGGCAAAAAATATAAGAATTGTCACGGTAAATAGAGTTGACCTTTAATTTAAAAAAATTACTACTTTAGAACTTTACCAAAACCTAAAACCTTTAATCATGAAAAAATTTTTTGCCATTCTTGGTCTTGCAGGTCTAATGATCTCTTGCAATAACAAAAAAACCGAGGAGAAAACAACCGGAAAGGATACTACAGTCACCACAACTGAAACTAAAACGGTTGATAAAACGGCGACGGCTACCAATACGAATGGTGTCCCCAATTTTACTGATCCGGAAGTGCAGAAATTTGCCAACGATTATTATGCTTTCATGAATGAATATAAAGGCGCCCTGAGAGATCCTTCCAAGGCGATGGAAATGACCAAGACCATGCAGGAATGGGCAGGCAAAGCCACCGAGATATCCATGAAACTAGCTGCCAATCCGGAAGAGGCAAAGAAATGGGCAGACTGGGCAACGGTAATTTCCCAGGAATTCGCAAACGCAGCGAAAACCATGTATGAAACGAAATAAAAAGAGGGTTCTTTATTTTATAACTTAGGCATAAAGCGGCTCCTATGTATACTTTGACGAAAAAGAAAGTTCACAGTCTGCTACACCCTGAGATAGTTGGCGACAAGCACTGGGATAAGATCATCAACATATTCATTATTATCCTAATTGTTCTCAATGTGCTGGCCGTAATGCTGGAAACCGTCATCAGTTACCACCAGCAATTTTACTGGTTCTTCCATTATTTTGATATGGTGTCGGTGATCATTTTCACTATTGAATATGTACTGCGTGTATGGAGCAGCAACCATGAAGAGAAATACCGGCATAGCATCTGGGGAAGGATCCGCTATATGTATTCAGCAGGGGCCCTGATCGACCTGATAGCCATTTTACCATTCTACCTTGGCCGTCTGCTCACCATCGATCTTCGAATGCTACGCATGCTGCGGTTACTTCGAATAGTGCGTTTGTTCCGCCTTACCGCCTATATGCAATCTGCCCATATGATCGTGAATGTGTTTAAAAAACGATTCAACGAATTATTATTAAGCTTTATTCTGGTCATGTTCCTTATTGTATTCGCTTCCTGTGCCATTTATTTCGCCGAACATTTGGATCCTAAAAACAGGGCTTATTTCACCAGCATACCCGCAACTATGTGGTGGTCGGTAGTCACGCTCACTACGACAGGATACGGAGACATGTATCCGGTCACACATCTCGGTCGAGCCTTGGCCATGATAATTATGCTTTCGGGTGTTGCCTTTTTTGCCTTGCCAGCCGGTATTATTACTGCAGGTTTTTTGGAAGAATTCAGAATGACCCGCATAAAGAAAACACATCGCTGTCCCAATTGCGGAGAACATATTGATCTGGATGATCATGAACATGGGAACGGAAATCACCCCCACGAATAAAAAAAGAGACGCTTTAACAGCGTCTCTTTTTTTGTTTTCATCTTAACTCTTAGAATCCTTTCTTCGGTTTAAGATTATACTTTTCTTCATAGCGTTCGTTCAATTGCTTCTGCTTATCATCCAGATTGAGCTTTCTACCCTGAATAAAAGCATCAGTTACATTACTTGTACTCATATCAAGAATATCTCCGGAGCTGATAATGAAATTTGCTTCCTTACCTGCTTCAATACTACCTGTCTTATCGCCTACTCCCATGATCTTTGCCGCATTAAGTGAAATGGCAGCCAGTGCTTCTTCCTTAGTAAGTCCGTAGGCTACTGCAGTACCCGCATTGAAAGGCAGGTTTCTTCCTCTTGTTTGGCCATCATCATCAGAAATAGCGAATAATACACCTGCTTTCTGTAGAGCTGCTGCTGTTTTATAAGGCTGATCCACATCATCATCAGATGTTGTTGGTAAACTATGCATCTGCTGTAAAATAACGGATACATTATGTTCCTTTAAAAGATTTGCCATCTGCCATGATTCACTACCACCAACGATCACCACATCAAATCCGAATTCTTTCACGAAATCCAATGCCACCAGCATTTGCTTCACCGTATTACCATGTACATAGAACTTCTGTGATTTATTGAATAGATTTTTTACTGATTCAAATTTCAGGTTGGTCTCTTCATGCTTTGCCATATCATTATAGGCTTTCGCTTCGCGGAAGAAAGTTTTTAATTTTTCAATTTGATCCAGCCCTTCTTTTACAGGATCAGAAGCAGGCTGACCGGCATTGGGTCCAAAGCCTCCTCCACCACCACGACCAAAACTTGGTCTTGGCATAAGTGAAGGCATATAAAGATGCATCCCACCATCTGTTTTCAATGAAGCGTCTGTCCAGGTCCATGCATCCAGTTGAACAACAGAAGAAGAGCCAGCAAGGAAATTACCCTGCGGAACAATATTGGCTGTAAGAATTCCATTTGAACGAAGCGTATTGATCACTTTGGAATCGGTATTGTAGGCAACAATAGAACGAACATTAGGATTCATATCTCCAATTTCCCTTGCATCATTTGATGCGCGTACTGCCCCGATCTCTATCAGTCCCAGGCTGCTTACCGGCAGAATAAGTCCGGGATAAACCTGCTGTCCTTTTGCGTCAACTACATTGGCATCAGAGGGAATGCTGATATCCTTTCCCACTTTTTCAATTTTTCCATCACGTACCTGAATCACGCCATTTTCTATTACGGTACCATTACCAACATGAATGGTAGCATTTTTTACATACATCACACCTTTCTGCGGAGCAGCCGGCATAACATTAGCCTGCGAGTACGCGGCAATGGCCAGAGTGGTTAGCAGACAGGCGAATAATATTTTTCTCATTTGATTGATTTTTTTGTTTTCGTTTTCAATGCTTAATCTTCACTGTCAATGGCAAGTAATCCATGACTATGCATGTGTTCACTGCAGGAGAAGATCACCTGGTAAGAAGGTTGTGCCGGGATCACCGAACCACCCGTTCTTTTTTCGCCAGTCATCTTCTTAACTAACCTTGTTCTTTCTGCTAGGATCTCTTTTTCCAGGTCCTGATCATGCTGCCTGTCGAAATATATCGTACCGTCTACAATTGTATACATTGATTTTGCATAGATACTAAGTGGATTATCGGACCATAAAACCACATCTGCATCCTTTCCAATTTTTAAGCTACCTACACGATCAGCCACATGAAGCATTTTTGCAGGATTGATCGTTACCATTGCCAGCGCCTGTTCTGGGGTCATACCACCATATTTAATAGTCTTCGCTGCCTCCTGGTTCAACCTGCGGGCCATTTCTGCATCATCAGAATTAATAGCCACATTGAGTCCGACTCTGGTCATGATAGCCGCATTATAAGGTATCGCGTCATCCACTTCCACTTTATATGCCCACCAATCAGAGAATGTTGAAGCATTAGCTCCATGTTTCAGCATTTTATCGGCTACTTTATATCCTTCCAGAATATGGGTAAACGTATTTACGTGGAATCCAAGTTTATCAGCCACTTCGATCAAACCGGTTATCTCGCTTTGTACATAAGAGTGACAGGTAATAAATCGTTTATTATCCAGTATCTCTGCCAATGCATCCAGTTCCAGGTCACGACGCGGAGCGTAAAGACCAGTAAGTGGTTTTTTCTCCTTCACCAGTTTATCCTTTTCCACATTATAATCGCCCCATTCTTTTTTATAATCTTTCGCACGGGTGAAGGCATCCATAAATACCTGCTCCACTCCCATCCTTGTATCAGGATATCTTGCATTGCCTAGTGTGGCCGCTGTACGTTTCACATTTTCACCAAGAGCGAATTTTATGAAACCATCTGAATTTCTGAATTTAAGATCCTGATCATTGGCACCCCAGCGAAGTTTGATCAATTGAGTCTGTCCGCCGATCACGTTTGCAGAACCATGAAGTATATGTGATGTCGTTACACCACCACTTAACTGGCGATAGATATTGATGTCATCAGGATTCAGATTATCACCAATGCGCACTTCTGAAGTAACAGACTGCGCACCTTCATTAATAGATGCTGCCGCGATATGCGAGTGTTCATCAATAATACCGGGAGTAAGATGTTTTCCGGTACCATCAATTATTCGCGCATTAGGATCGCTGAGGTTCTGACCAATAGCCGCGATCTTTCCTGCTTTTAATAATACATCGGTATTTTTCAGCACGCCTTCTTTTTCCATTGTCCATACCGTTGCGTTCCTGATCAGTATGGTTTCCTGCATTGGCTGATGCTCTGCATCCCATCCATAAGGCATAAAAGGATAAACTACTTTACCTAAAACAGGAGGATCTTTTTTACGCGCACTATCCATTTTCACATCAGCCGCTTTTACAAATACTGCGGTCCACGTCAATTCATTTCCGGAAGAGTCAACACCTGTACCATTCCACTCTGTACCATTGCTAACACCACTGAGTCGGGTCGCATTCATTGGAAGAGGAATTTCTCCTCCACTAAAACGTCCGCCCCCAAAACCACCACCGCCTTCAGGAGCTCTGCGTGTAGTATCAGATGAATTAGTTCGTCTAGCTGGACGAGCCGCATAGCTCAGTTTCACCTGCTTACTATCAAAACTGAATTTTGTATTGAGAGAATCTTTTCCAAACAGAGTAGCGGAAATTGGTGATTTCACATCCAGTGTATAGCTCTCTGTTCCAAATGGAGTATTTACATTCAGGTTATACGTACCTGCTATATTATTTTCATCCTTTACGGCATATTTTATTCCCTGAATGTAGTTATAAAGAATATTCGTTTTTTCAGAGAAGATAGGACCTGTGGTCACCAGAAAATTTGCCAGTTTACCTGCATCCAGACTTCCCACTTTATCATACACACCTAATAAGGTTGCAGGCGTTTTAGTTAATGCCTCAAATGCTTTTGCCTCGCTGAGACCATAGTCCATAGATTTTCTCAGGTTCGTCCAGAATAAACCAGGTGCACGAAGATCAGCTGTGGTAAGACAGAAAGGAATGCCCGCTTTTTCAAAAGCCGCAGCATTAGTGGGAGCTAGTTCCCAATGTTTCATATCCTCCAGAGAAACAAATCTTGCATCTGCCGGATCTTCCACATCCTGTGCTTGTGGAAAATTAAGAGGAAGAATAAAGCTTGCATTTGAAGATTTCATATCGGCGATTCGCTGATATTCATTCTGGCCCGCTTTAATAATGTATTGTACGCCGAACTCATCGCCAATTTTATCCGCACGCAGGTCATTCCATTTATCATTGCCTTCAAAAATCTGAGGAAGGTTTTGATTATCGTTGAAAGATTGCAGTGTGAGATTAAAACCTTCCTGATCTGGTTTAGTTTTATACCACTGTGCGTCGAGATAAGTCTGGCGCATCAAAGCGATATAACCCATCAGGGAAGAAGGATAGGATTGTGTGGATGTTCCTTTATTGAAGGAATAATTTGCGGATGCTTTTTCGCGAACGATAACAAGGTTCTCTTTCGCATTGGCCAGAGTGACTACAGCACCAGTTCCACGGGCAACTCCATCTTTTACATGGGTAAGTACGGTTCCAAATCCGGCTTCACGCAAAGGCTTTGCATTAGCGTCATTTACATTGAATACCTTATACACATCTACATCAGAACGTATAGCCTGATTCCATCCATATGGACCTTTCAAATTAGATTCCGCCTGCTGCTGTGCGAAAAAATTAAATATACCACCACCAGTGGTACGCTGTGGTTGAGGAGTTCCATAATCGGTATAAATATCAATGAAAGAAGGATAGATGAACTTACCCTTACAATCTACTTCTACAGCTCCAGCGGGAACTGGAAGAGCTACGCCAACTGAAACAATACGACCATCTTTAATAACTAAAGTCGCGTTTTGAATGGTGCTGTTTACATCTTTTACAATTGTAGCATGGGTAAAGGCATAATAACCGTGCCTTGGATCGGCCACCCCATTTTCCGGAAAAGTGGGCTGGGCCAGCGTCGGTAGCTGAATGGTCAGCAATAAAAACAACGCAAGCCAGAAACCTGGTTTTCTCATTTTCTGTAGTTTTTTTTAAGGAGCCGAATTTAATATAATCGGGCCTTGTTTCTAAAAAATGTTGATAAGCGGTCAGAAGTTAGACGAAAATTGCCTGTCAGCCTTTCCCCGGAACTTTGGCTATCTTTGAATATACCTAAAAAAAATCCCATGGCAGTAGCCAGCAGCGGTTTTGCCTTGCCTGAGTTCTCTCCCCGTATTGACCAGGTAGGCGTAGAAGAAAGAGCCGCCCGTTTTACAAAAAGAAGTATTAAGAATGAATCGAAAGTGAACGGACTTAAGTTGGTCTTGAACATGATCGATCTTACCACGCTGGAAGGAAAGGATACTGATGGTAAAGTGCGGCAGCTTTGTTGTAAGGCCATGCATCCGCATGATGCCCTTCCGGGTTTACCCACCGTAGCGGCGGTTTGCGTTTACCCCTCCCTGGTTCGAGTGGCTAAAAAAGCGTTGGAAGGGTCCGGTATCATGGTAGCCTCGGTGGCAACAGCATTTCCAAGCGGGCAAACATCAAAAGATGTAAAGCTTCGTGATACCCGCTTCGCAGTAAATGAAGGAGCCGATGAGGTGGATATGGTTATCAGCCGGGGAAAATTCCATGCCGGTGAATACAATTTTGTTTTTGATGAAATAGCCATGATAAAAGAAGCCTGCGGCGAAGCCCGGCTGAAGGTAATTTTGGAAACTGGAGAACTGGGCTCTTTTGATAAGGTTAGAAGAGCCAGCGATATCGCCATGATGGCAGGTGCCGATTTTATTAAAACCTCCACCGGCAAAATTCAACCCGCGGCAACAATGCCCGTAACACTGGTGATGCTGGAAGCTATACGTGATTTTTACTATCGCACCGGAAAAATGGTGGGCATGAAACCAGCAGGCGGAATCTCGCGATCAAAACTGGCCTTGCATTATCTGGTCATGGTGAAAGAAGTATTAGGCGAAGACTGGCTGAATAATGAATGGTTCCGCTTTGGTGCCAGCAGTCTTGCCAATGATGTGCTGATGCAACTGGTAAAAATGCAAACAGGAAGTTACCAGGCCGCGAATTATTTTTCTGTTGACTGATCAAAAAAAATAAACCGGTTTATCCGGCATCTCAAAATAAAATAAGCTATGGCTAAATCAACTGCCAGAAAAAAAACGAACACGGTCAAATTGAAATTCGATACCAGCTGGTCATATGACCCTGCTCCTGAAAGCAAAAGCGCGGCATCGATTTCAAAACAATATGATCTTTTTATTAACGGAGAATGGAAGAAACCGCTGACAAAAAAATATTTTGATACGATAAATCCTGCCACAGAAGAAAAAATAAGTGAAGTAGCAGAGGCAGGACAATCAGATGTAAATCTGGCAGTGAATGCAGCAAGACAGGCTTTTGAAAAAACCTGGGGCAAGATGCCTGCAAAAGAAAGAGCTAAATATATTTTCCGCATAGCCCGCATCGTTCAGGAAAAAGCCAGAGAGCTTGCAATCATTGAATCACTTGATGGAGGCAAACCCATTCGGGAAAGCCGGGATTTTGATGTGCCTACGGCGGCTAATCACTTTTTTTATTATGCCGGCTGGGCTGATAAATTAGAATACGCATTCCCCAATAGAAAAGCATCTCCCCTGGGAGTTGCCGGACAGATCATTCCATGGAACTTTCCTTTACTTATGGCTGCCTGGAAGATCGCGCCGGCATTGGCAACAGGAAATACAGTTGTATTAAAACCTGCAGAAACAACTTCGCTAACTGCATTAAAACTTGCCGAGATCATTCAGGAGTCTGATCTGCCACCGGGTGTGGTTAATATCATTACTGGCGCCGGGCAAACAGGATCTGCCATCGTAAATCATCCGGATATAGATAAGATCGCATTCACTGGTTCTACAGAAGTGGGAAAAATAATTCAGCGAGCTATAGCTGGAACAAATAAAAAAGCGACACTTGAACTGGGAGGAAAAGCAGCTAATATTATTTTCGAAGATGCTCCGCTTGATCAGGCGGTAGAAGGAGTTATCAATGGCATATTTTTTAACCAGGGCCATGTATGCTGTGCCGGTTCCCGATTATATGTTCAGGAATCTGTTATGAAACAGGTGATCAGAAAATTAAAAGATCGATTGGAATCATTGATCGTTGGTGATCCGCTGGACAAGAATACCGATATAGGTGCTATCAATTCCAAACAACAATTATTGAATATTCAGAAATACCTGGAGATAGGAAAAAAAGAAGGCGCAGAGATCTATCAGCCTTCCTGTTCATTGCCAAAAAAAGGATTCTGGTGCCGCCCTACCCTTTTCACTAATGTGGCGCAGAGTAACCGCATAACACAGGAAGAAATCTTCGGACCAGTGCTGGCAATTTTAAGTTTCAGAACTGATGATGAAGTAATAGAGAAGGCAAACAATTCTCCGTATGGATTGAGCGCCGGCGTATGGACCGATAAAGGTTCGCGCATATTTAATATGACAAGAAGATTGAGAGCCGGTGTAGTATGGGCAAATACTTTCAACAAATTCGATCCTACTTCTCCATTCGGAGGATATAAAGAAAGTGGATTTGGAAGAGAGGGTGGATTGCATGGGTTGTTGCCGTATGTGAATTTAGTGAATAGTGAATAACTCCCCTTTAGGGGTTGGGGGTTGGTCAATTAGGGTGAATTAAAAACATTATAAATGGAAAAAAGATTAGAAGTACTTAAGACGTATAAGATCTATATCGGCGGGCAGTTTCCGCGGACAGAATCGGGTCGTTTTTATATTCCGAATAATGCTGCCGGAAAAAAACTAGCCAATGTTTGTTTGAGTTCAAGGAAAGATCTGCGCGATGCCGTAGTAGCCGCCAGAGCCGCTTTTGGCGGATGGAGCACAAGAACAGCATTCAACCGTTCTCAGATTTTATACCGAATGGCAGAAATGCTTGAAGGTAGAAGAGCGCAGTTCATGGAAGAATTGATCTCCCAGGATAGCAGTCGTACAAAAGCAGAAAAAGAACTGGACCTTTCTATTGATCGTCTTATTTATTACGCGGGATGGTGCGATAAATTTCAACAGGTTTTTAGCGCAGTTAATCCGGTGGCCAGTTTGCATTTTAATTTTTCTGTACCTGAACCAACAGGCGTGGTAGGAATAATTGCACCGCAAGGGGATTCTTTATTAGGACTGATCTCCGTGATCGCGCCGGTAATTGCCGGAGGCAACAGCTGCGTCATATTAGCTTCTGAAACAAGGCCTCTTTGCTCTGTCACTTTTTCGGAAGTGTTAAATTCTTCGGATCTTCCAGGAGGCGTTGTAAATATTCTTACAGGCAAGCCATCCGAACTGACCAGTTGGTTCGTCGATCATATGGATGTGAATGCTGTTATTTATTGTGAAAAAAATGCAGCCGTTCAAAAGATGACCAGGGAAAGGTCAGCCGCCAATCTGAAAAGAATCAGTTTTTATGACCAGATCGATTGGCAAACCGGAGCGGGCCAGTCACCTTATTTTATAATGGATTGCCAGGAAATCAAAACCACCTGGCACCCAGTTGAAAATATTGTAGGCGCCGGTGCCGGCTATTAATAACTTGGTAAGATATTTGAATAGCAACCTTATATGAAATTTGTTTTCTCCGTTTTATCTTGTTTATTTTCCTTATCTGCATTTTCGCAAACGGATAGCCTTGCAAGGAATTATTCCGATTCCAATTCTGTGATTGTTCATAAAGATGCGCGGCTGGATATGCTGGTGAGAAAACAGATCGCCATTAATGATATCACAACACGTGAAGGGCGAAAAACAGATAAGGGATTTCGATTAATGATCATCAGCACTACCAAAAGAGCTGAGGCTATGTCTGCAAAAACCAAGGTTTATACTTTCTTTCCTGAGCTAAAAATTTATCTCTGGTATCAGTCGCCATATTTCCGACTCAAAGCAGGAAATTTTAAGGACCGCAAGGATGCAGAGAGCTATCAGAAAAAGCTGAATATCTATTTCCCCAATGGTGTATTTATTATGAACGATATGATCGAGGTGAAACCCGCCAGGGCCGAAGATGATATGTGACCTTGACCCATTGACCGATACTCACCCTCATTCACCCCTATTCACTATTGACCCTGCCTGCCGGCACGCAGGTATTGACTATCTTCGACCCATGCTTCTTACCCGCATTAAAT
>JAYTXP010000167.1:0-3075 GCA_043742885.1 Chitinophagaceae bacterium
CATCAATGAATTCACCATTGGTACTGGCGCCAAAAATGGCTATACCGGCATCATCCAATAACCGGGAAATGGCCATATAATCCTGTTTGATCGAAAGAAAAATCAGGGCCAGTGTCGGTCTGAAACCATCCACCTTGCTTTGATCTAATGCGATCCTGATCTCTTCATACGTATTCCCTTTGATCGATTTTGCTTTCATAATAGTTAATAAAATGAATTTGGTGTTTAATTTTATTGAATAGTTTATGAATCCGGGCTCAACACTCCCCATCCAGTACCTTCACCGTTTGCTCATAAAAATTTCGGGCCCTTTCCGGAGTACTTCCTATACAAACCACGCCGAGTTTCCCATACTCCGACAATGCACCAATAAGATGAAACATCACTCCTTCCTGAGAAGTACCATCATAGTGCAATTGATGCAACATCGCAATATCGATCAGGTCAGGAGGAGTGATCCCTTTGTAGTTTTCATTTTTTAAATTATCCGAACAATAGTAAAAACGGGTCTGACGATTAGCCGTAAGGAACATGCCATTCTCATAATCATAATCTCCGTCAGTAAGAAACTGCAATAAAATATAAGGATGAGTAGTGCCGCCTTTTCTAAGATTGATCTCAATTGCATAATGTTTCCAATCCTTCCCTTCCTTCACAGAAATAAAGTCTACGCCAAATCTTCCCAATACTCCTTTTTCCTGAAGTAGTTGAGCCACTTTCAATCCGTATTTGCCGATTTCAATGGCATAATCTTCATGTGCCGGAAATGTCGCCCCCAAAAATACCTGTCCGCTTTCTCCTCCTACTTCCTGATCATGCGTTGATATCACCTTGCAATCTCCCAGTGGACTGATACGACATTGTACAGAAGGAGAAGACTTAAAATCTCCTTCTATGAAAGCTTCCACGATCCCTTCCATTAACTGAAACTTATAAATAAATTCGTGATAGCTGAGGTCCGACGCTACGATCTTTAGTCTTGTAGAAATATTCTGTGTAATCCAGGCCTTCCATTCCGTCATCTCTTCTATTCCATCATAACTAAATATGCCATTGCCTTCTCCTGAAAAACCATCGTTCATTTTGACAACTGCTTTTTTCAGCGTAGAATCATTCAATTTTAATTCGGTAAGTGCATTCACAATATCTTCTTCATTCTTCAGATCCTCAAAGCCAGGAGGAACTTGCAGACCACAAGCCTTAAAAAGTTTGCGGCTGTTACTTTTATTTCCCTGTTCAAAAAGTTCCGGATCACAGCCATAAATAGGTATGTCCAGCTTCACTGCCAATGTTCTTTCAAATGAAGTAACATTGAAACAAGCCATATGTGCAATATTGCCGGGGGGTATGCATTTTTTGATTCGTTCAATCAACCGGGGTCGTTCAAGAATTTTTTCTGTAAGCGGTCTTGCAGAAGCGTCATAACAACTTAATAAAGTAAGTCTCTGGGTAGCATGATGCCTGGTAATTCCCGGTAGCAAATGCAGATAATAATCAATGATTACAGGATCAATCGGAATACTGGTTACATACACTACATGGGTTCGGGGCATTCGCAGTAACATCAGCAGACAAAGCAGGCGTTCTTCATAATGAACATGTCCGGTCACTTTGGCCAGGATCTCCTGATCCAGTGTTATTGAAGGAATGATAATAACGGATTTGGCCGCTAATTTATCGGGAAATACTTTTCTGAATTGTCTGGGAAATTGGTGCTGTATTTTTCTGAACAGCAGGGTCTCTTCAATGGAACCAGGCAGGGGTCCTTTTTTTTCAACTGCAGGCGTTTTGACTGATTCGCTCATAATTAGGTGATGATTTCTAAATATAACAAATACGTGGATACGTTTCTACCTTCCCCCTATCCATAAGGCCCCACCAATACTATCTCTGCTGGCGCCTGTTACACTGCTCAACACATTCACTTCCTGCCTCCATCTTAATACACCTATAAATGCCATTATGATCGCTTCCTTATTACTTACCAGTAAAGGATCAGGAACCACTACTTCAATCTGAAGTTCAGTTAGAACCTCCCCAATCCTCTTCACCAGGAAATGGTTAAATGCTCCTCCTCCTGTGATCAGCAATTTAGCCGGCATAGCTGGTGGGCCCACCTGAGTAATGGAATTTTTTAATTGCAATGCTATATGTTCCACAAAAGTTCTTAATCGATCTTCAACTGAAATCGCCTGGTCTTTAATCATTGGATAAATAACATCAGTTCCAAAATCATTTGCGAGTGATTTTGGGAATGACTTTGAATAATAATCAAGACCATTTAATTTGGAAAGAAGCGGATCATTTATTTTACCGGCTGAGGCTATCTTTCCTCCTTCATCATAGGGTTTTCCTAATGCAGACGCCAGCATATTCAAGACGCGGTTAGCCGGACAAATATCAAAAGCGATAGAATCTTCCTTATGCAGAAAAGATATATTGGCGATTCCTCCGAGGTTAAGAAAATATTCATACTCTGATAAAAGATATTTTTCTCCAATAGGAACTATAGGTGCTCCCTGTCCCCCCAGAGCAACATCCAATGACCGAAGATCTGTTACTACAGGCAGCCCGGTTCTGGCGGCGATGGCCGAGCCATCCCCTATTTGTACTGTTGTCTTTTTTTCTGGAATATGAAAACTGGTATGACCGTGAGAGGAGATCAGTCCTACCTGGTAATGAAGTTGGTGACTCTCCATAAATTCAAGTATGCGTTCTCCCATAAAATGTCCGAATTCTGTGTGAAGCAGGGCGTGCTCACGGGCACTTAAATTATACGCCCGCCTTAATTTTTCCTTCCAGGTCTCATCATATTCGTAACAGGCGGCGGCTTTAGTTTCAAACCTCCATTTTCCTCCCTGTTCTTCAAATTCTACAAAAGCCAGGTCCAATCCATCCAGTGAACTACCACTCATTGCGCCGATTGCCCGATATATCATAAAATGATTAAATTTTTGTTTGCCGGAAGAAGAAATTAGATTTGCCAAAAGCAGTAGGAAGCTCTTCCGATCTGCAATATTCATTAAAAAATCCCCAACTACGCATGATCGTTAACCTTAGCGAACAACATTCCCT
>JAYTXP010000168.1:0-3323 GCA_043742885.1 Chitinophagaceae bacterium
TGATAATTTTGTTCGTAAGATGGTTGATATGAGTGCCAATATTCGGTTAGTTACTGGTGAGTCCATTACACTTGAACTTCCGAACGCATTTCTCGTAAACTAAAATCTCCTTTAATAATATTATAAAAGCTCCCGCAATGTCGGGAACTTTTTATTTAAATGCCGGATGAAATTCTTCCAGTGTTCGCCTTAGGAATTCCCTATCGAGATGCGTATAGATCTCTGTAGTGGTTATGCTTTGATGTCCCAGCATTTCCTGAACAGCGCGGAGGTCCGCACCTCCTTCCACCAGATGGGTAGCAAATGAATGCCGAAATGTATGGGGAGAAATGGATTTTTTTATACCGGCTTCTAACGCAAGTGATTTGATAATATAAAATATCATTACTCTCGATAACCCTGTGCCGCGCTGATTAAGAAACAGAATATCTTCCTGGCCTTTTTTTATTTCCTGATGATTTCTTATATGATTACGGTAGAGTTGAATATGTTTTATAGCAGATTTTCCTATTGGCACCAGCCTTTCCTTATCACCTTTCCCCAGTACCCGAATGAATCCGATATCAAGAAATAATTGAGAAATGCGTAGTCCTACTGTTTCACTTACCCTTAATCCGCAACTATACATTGTTTCTAGCATAGCTCGGTTTCTTTCTCCTTGAGGTTTGCTGAGGTCGATGGCATTCATGATACGGTCGATCTCCTCCACATTAAGTGTATCCGGAAGTGTTCTTTTTAATTTGGGGGTTTCTAACAATGTAGTTGGATCCAGTGTACTGATATTTTCCAGCAGGCAATATTTATAAAAGGAACGAATACCTGAAATGATCCTTGACTGTGAACCTGCTGACATACCCAATTCCGCAATGGCTTTGACAAAATGTTGAAGATCGGCCAGCTTGACCGCCGAAGGTTCTTTCATAATAGAGGAGGAGAGAAGCCATTGAGTAAAGATCTCAAGGTCTCGCTGATAAGCTTCTACCGTATTTGGAGAAAGGGATCTTTCCAACTGAAGATAGGCCCTGAATCCATTTTTATACGGTTCCCACATGGTGCCAAAATTTATTAATTGCTGGTGAACTAGGGTAGTTCAAGTTTGATCTTTTTTTGAAGTTCCTCCCATTTATTATTCATGCGGATCTTTACATAAATATTTTCTCTGGTCACTTTAACTGAATCGAGTACATCATGGATTACATCATAATCAAGATCCGTAGCTTGTCCAAAGGTCATCATTGCCTGTTTGCCCGTTGCAATTTCTTCCACATAAATATTCCCTCTGTCGGTATAGGCCAGCATCCCATCTTCAATATTGAATTTCTTATCCAGGTTGTTAATACCGCTGCTTCTCTTGCTATAGCTGCCGCTTTTGGTAATAGGTATCTTTACCTGATAGCCGCGGCCTGTAATACAATCATTGAATAAAAGGAAAGCATAGCTGGTATCGCGGAAAAAACATTGTATATAGGCGGGGTTTAATTTCACATCACTATAGCCAAGATCTACTTTTCGATAAAAACCCATACCATCATAGGTCCAGAGTATACTATCAATACCACAATCCTGTGGCAGAAGGATCAGTTCCGGTTTCAGAGGATGTGTTCCCTTGAATCGTATACTATCTTTAATACATACCGTATCACAGAAACCCCGGGTCTTGCCCGATGAAGAACCACAGGAACCAAGGCCAAGCAGAAGGGAGGCAATAGCAGATAAAAATATTGTTCTCATACTCATTTATTGGTGTTCAAAAATACTTAGAAGAGCCCGATTTGCATCGTTTATATTATCTTCGGCGCATGACCAAGAACAAGATCGTTAATCTTCGAACCTTCAGAACACTTGCCCGTACCAACCGTGCCCGTTACCGACGTTTTCTTAGCAAATTAGAGGATGGTCCTAAGAGAGGGATCAGTGCTATTGTAGCAGCCGCTGAAAAAAAAGTATGGAAAGAAGTAGACTGTCTTTCCTGTGCTAACTGCTGCAAAACAATGACGCCTACATTTACCAAAGCGGATATGAACAGAATTGCCAGGCATCTTGAAATGACAACTGATGCGTTCCGTGCCAAATGGCTGAAGCAGGAAAGGGGTGGTGATCGTGATTGGGTCAATAAAAAAGAAGGCCCTTGTCAGTTCCTGAATTTAAAGGATAATAAATGCAGCATCTATGCTGTTCGTCCTGCCGATTGCTCCGGCTTTCCGCATCTGGCAAAAGATTTCCATGACTTCGTACATATTCACAAACAGAATGTGGAACTCTGCCCGGCTTCTTATAAGCTGGTAGAAAAAATGTATGAAGCACAGATTTCACTGATAAAACGCTGAACTTTTACAGGAAAACATCACGAATCAAAAAATATTCTGGCTCGCGATTCACGAAGATCGTGATGGCGAGAATATCATATTGAATCCAGGCATGACCTGGATGCCTGCGCAGATAGATACCAGCAACCCGCTGAATGGTCTTGAATTTTTTTCTGTTCACGGCCTGTTCCGGGTGTCCAAGCGTGGAATCTTTCCGGGTTTTCACTTCAATGAAATGCAAAAATTCTCCCCGGTTAAAACGATCATTCTCTTTTAACCGGGCAGCGATAATATCGATCTCGTCATTTCCGATCTTCCAGTTACGCTCAAGGATCCGGTAACCTTTAGAAGTTAACCAGGTCACCGCCAAATCTTCACCTAACCGGCCAAGGTCATTGTGCTCCGCCATATCTCACTCACTTTTGATTATCCGATTGAAAACGGGTACTATATTTACAAGATATATATTTTGATATGAATGGCATATTTCCTTTAAGTGGTACAGTGAAACATTTTGACTGGGGTGGTGATTCTTATATTCCACATTTATGCGGAATGTATAATTCGGAAAAAAAACCATTTGCTGAATACTGGATGGGAATTCATCCTTCAGGAATTAGTCAGATACTCATTAATGGGCAATGGAAACCTCTAAGCGAAACGGCTTCTCTTTCTTTTTTGCTGAAGGTGCTTGATGTAAAGAAAATGTTATCCATACAAGTGCATCCGGATATTCAGGGAGCAATTGAAGGATTTGAAAAGGAAAATGGGCTTGGTATTCCTTTGGATGCACCTCACCGAAATTATCGGGATAGCAACCATAAACCTGAAATGATGGTGGCCCTTTCCGATTTCTGGTTACTGCATGGTTTTAAGCCCCCGGAGGAAATGGTTGATGTGCTTACGAATGTGACAGCACTTAATAGTTTTCTTCCTGCATTTGCTGAGAAGGGTTATAAAGGGCTATACCATCATATTATGCGACTTCATCCCGAAGAAGTTGAAAGATCATTGCTG
>JAYTXP010000169.1:0-9388 GCA_043742885.1 Chitinophagaceae bacterium
AATCTGGTTATGAAAAACCTGCGGGCCATTTTGCAGGAAGCAGGAATGAATTTCCTGAATGTGGTTAAGACCACTATTTTTCTAACTGATATGAACCGCTTCGCGGAAGTGAATGAGATCTATGGCAAGCACCTTGACCAGGATATGAATGGCGACCGGAATGGTTACCCGGCCCGCGAGACCGTACAGGTTTCGGCTCTGCCCAAATTTGTAAATGTAGAGATCAGTATGATCGCCGTAAAATAAATTTTCAATAAATAAAAAAAGGCCCCGGGTTTAATTCCAGGGCCTTTTTTTTATTCTATAAAGAAGAATCAGAATGCTTTTTTCTTCCAGGAATTATTATCTCTGTTGAAATCAGGAAGCCTTTTCAGAGGATCGAGGTTCACTTCTTTTATCTCTGTAGTTGATGGAACAGTAAAAGTATAATCAGCACCACGCTGCCATATTTCAACTGGAAGATCCAGTTTAAATTCATTGCCATTGGTTTCTTTCACTACTACAGAAACAGGCATAGCCATTTTTTCCAGGTTAGAGATCGTGATCTCCGCACCCTTTGTCATATCCCCTTTATTATACTTTACATCTTTTACACTCTGGTCAAGTTTCCATGAATTGAATACCCAGGCTCTCCAGAACCAGGAAAGATCTTCACCTGAAACATTTTCCATAGAATGGAAGAAATCCCAAGGTGTTGGATGTTTAAAGGCCCAGCGGGCTACATACTCGCGGAAAGCCGTTTCAAAACGATCTTTACCAAGTACCACATCACGCAATACCGTTAACATCTGTCCGGGTTTCATATATGCAGCAATGCCCAGGTTATCCTGTTGTATCACATCAGGAATGGTAAACAAAGGATCCATTTTTTCTCCGAATGTATACTTGACCATGAATGGTGAATTCGGGTCATTGAAAAAGCTTTGGTCTTTAAATTCTCCATTATTGAATGCGGTAGTAGATCCATCATTGATGAATGTATTGAAGCCTTCATCCATCCAGGCATATTTTCTTTCATTACTTCCTACGATCATTGGGAACCAGGTATGCCCGAATTCATGGTCGGTTACGCCCCATAAACCAGTACCTGAACCATCATGACCACAAAATACGATACCAGGATATTCCATTCCTCCTACAATACCGGCCACATTGGTGGCAGCAGGGTAAGGGAACTCAAACCATTGCTTACTATAAAATTCAATGGCACCTTTCACAAACTCGGTTGAGCGCTGCCAGCCATTTTTCTTAATGCTTTCTAAAGGATAAACACTGATAGCCATGCATTTTTTCCCGCTAGGCAAATTGATCCTGGCAGCATCCTGCACAAATGATCTTGATGCGGCCCAGGCTACATCACGTGCATTAAGTATTTTAAATTTCCAGGTAGTATTGGCAGTTTTTGGCCTTGAAGCTGGATCACCCACTTCTTTATCACTGCGAATGGTCACCGTCTTATCACTATTTTTTGCAGCATCCCATCTTTTCAACTGCTCTGCTGTATAACATTCTGAAGTATTGAGCAGATCACCTGAACCAACTACAATAAGATTGGAAGGAGCAGTAAGGGTGAAATCGATATCGCCATATTCAAGATAAAACTCTCCTTGCCCTAAGTAAGGAAGCGTGTTCCATCCCTGTACATCATCATATACACATAGGCGTGGATACCATTGAGCCACTTCATAGATCCATCCGTTTTTAGTATTCAGTCTTCCCATACGGTCACTCCCGTATTCCGGAATGCTGAATTCAAAACTGATGCTGATCTTTACTTTTCCTCCGGAAGATTTCAACTGGTCCTGTAACCATAGCTGCATCCTCGTATCGGAGATATTATATTTTGGTGTGAAAGATTTTCCGTTGTATTCTGCGCTGATGCTTTTGATCACATCACCATCTGTAAATTTTGTATTGGCCCAGCGACCTCCTTCCGCCGTAGTAGTAGCAGAAGCTCTTGAATCCTTGCGATAGATATTCTGATCCACCTGTAACCAGAGAAATTTTAAATTATCGGGACTATTATTTGTGTAAGTTATATCTACACTGCCTTTCACACTATGGTTAGTGGTGTCAAGGCTGGCTACGATCTTATAATCTGCGCGGTTCTGCCAATAACGAGATCCGGGTTCTCCGCTGGCACTACGAAAATCGTTGCCGGGGTAAGGATAAAACTGGGGATTGAATGCAGCCTTATTATCATAATTCGAGACGGGTGCTACCTGTGCAAAAATGCTCACGGTCATTAGCAATCCGACCATTCCAAAACATAATTTCTTCATACGTAATTTCCTTTTAATTGGCGCGTAAGTTACTTTAATTCAGGGAGGTGGCCTAAGGGGAGGAGGGTATTTACATTTCGTTAAGAAGAAGGTTGAGGGGGTTGAGGGGTTGAAAGGGTTGAGAAGGTTGAGAAGGTTGAGAAGGTTGAGAAGGTTGAGAAGGTTGAGAAAGTTGAGAAAGTTGAGTGGGGAAGTCTCAACTTATTTAAACATCCCCTCTGCTACCTTCACCGCCTCCACCTTCCCCACATCTACCAACCTGTCACCGGAATGATCATATCCGATAATAAGATGTTCGGGAGCCAGGGCCATGTACACATCAATAATGGAGAATTTACCGCTGAATCCTTTTTCTTCCATAAGCCGGAATACATCATATTCAAAAATCACTACGCAACTATAGGCTTTGGGTTGAAGGACTGCACCCGTTATGGCAATGATCTCCTGTCCTGTATTTGTATTCTTCCATCCGCATAAACGATCATGCGCATCGAATAATAAATTACGTGAAGATTTTCTGTTGCTGACAGCAAAACTGATCAGGGCTTTTTCTTTCCGGTGCCTCTCCAGCAAATTATCAATATTCAGATCAGTGAGAAAATCTGCATTGCAGCTTAAAAAACTTTCTCCTTTTGTAAATAAATTTTTGGCATGAAGTAATCCACCACCTGTTTCCAATAATTCATGGGTCTCATCGCTGATCTGTATGGAAGAACCCCAGCCTTTATTTTCCTTTATAACAGTTTTTACCTGATCAGCAAAATGATGCACATTGACCACCAGGTCCCTGATACCATATTGTTGTAAATATTCAATATTTCGTTGCAGAAGGGAACGACCATTCACCATGGCCAGTGCTTTAGGATGAGTATCCGTCCATGGTTTAAAGCGAGTTCCTAAACCGGCCGAGAAGATCATAGCTTTCATAAGGGTAAAGGATTTATCCAGTTTTTTTCATCCTGCACCAGATGCTTTAGCTCGATCTTCACTTTAAATTTATTTTTTAAATGCCTTGCCAGTGCATCCGCGGCATAAACGGATCTATGTTGCCCCCCGGTGCATCCAAAACTAACCTGCAAATTTTCAAATCCTCGTTTAATATATTCTTCCACTGCAAGATCCACTATATCAAAAACGGAATTCAGAAATTGCGGCATTTTGGTTTGTTGTTCCAAAAATTCTCTTACCGCTTTATCACGACCATGCTGGGTTTTCATACTGTCTACTCTGCCTGGATTTAATATACCGCGGCAATCGAAAACAAATCCTCCGCCATTTCCTGAATCATCTTTGGGTTGTTCTTTTCTGAATGAGAAACTGCAGATCTTAACCAGCAAAGGGGTATCTTCTGATGCCTGTACAGGAGTGAAATGTTCTATCACTTCATCGGCAATACACATGTTCAATACCTTGCTGAATTCTGGAACGGCAATACCAAGACTCTGGTGATTGAAAAAATCTTTCAGATTGCGAAGGGCCAGTGGAATACTAGTGAGGAACTGGGCCTTTCTTTCAAATAATCCCCGAAATCCATAAGCTCCCAATACCTGCAAAAGCCGGATCAGCACATAGCCATTATACTGGCTCTTAAAAATATTTCGGTCAATTTTTTGACCGATAGTATGTTCAAACGCGTTTATATAATCTTTCAGTAAATTTTCTTTCCATAAGGAAGGAAGATTAGCGCGTGCCTGCCATAAAATGGAAGCCACATCGTACTGAGGTGCTCCTTTCATTCCTCCCTGAAAATCGATAAAATGCACAGAGCCATCTTTACCAATAAAAATATTCCGGCTTTGAAAATCACGGAACATAAAATATTTATATTCTGTATGCGTGAGATAATTGCTCAGTGCTTCAAAATCATCAAGCAATTTTTGTTTATCATAAGGTCTTCTCAGCGCGTCAAGAAAATAGTATTTAAAATATAAGAGATCCGCCATGATAGCCTGCCTTCCGAATTCTTTATTGGTCAGACATTTTTTATAATCCAGATCCTTATCACCCTTCACCTGCAATTCGGCCAGAGCTTCCAGGCTTTTTTTAAAAAGTCCATAGACCTCCTCAGTAAACCCTTCTGATTCCAATCGGTTTAGCAATGAAACCTCCCCGAAATCTTCCTGCAAATAATTTTTTTTATCCTCACTTACCGCATAGATCTCGGGAATAGAAAGTCCTGCTTTTTGGAAATGGGATGCGAAATATAAGAATGAGTCGTTTTCTTTTATATTCTCTCCATAGGTACCGATCACAGACATGTCTTCTCCAAACATGCGGAAATAACGTCTTTCACTGCCACTTTGAGGGAGGACGTCCACGGAAACGGGGGCTTTTCCCTTCCACTGAACATATAGAGTGGTGATTGAATCAAGCAAATGCTGCATGGAACAAAAATAGCTAAATGACCTCAGTAGAGGAAGTCATTTGTCATTCATGCTACCTTAAAATTTTAAAGTAAAACCCAGGTTGACAGAATAATCGGCAAAGGTAGCATCTCCATACGCGTAAACACCCGTAATAGATGTACGATTTTTATCAGGAACACTTTGCGTTCGGCACATAGATCCTGCACGACCATCGATGGTCTATCTGACAGGTAATTTCGAGGTTCAGCGTGGTATACCAGTTGATCGTTTCAGCGCCTTCTTCTATTCGCTGAACCTAGTCATTGGTACCCACAAAATGACGGAGGGATTTAAAATAGGGATAGGAACTGCTGAACTGCCTGCCCTTTGAATTATCTGAATCCTTTTTAGTACAGGCGCCTCCTGTTATGCTGATGGCTCCATACCCTTGTGAATGTGCGTTAAAGGAGAGGCAGTATTAAAATTCTATTCGTTGGTTTTTTTTCGAGAGGGAAAGTAACAATAGTAACTAACTTTAATTTAGTTATTATAGAGGCAACGAATCTAAACCTTTAAAAAATTCGGTCTGGCTTTAAAGTTTATTTCCAAATAGGCTCTTTATCCCATTCTTTTGGGAAACCCATTTCTTTTAAACTTATATTTTTAGATAGACCAAGCAAAGATTTAAATTTTCCGACAAAAGTATGAGTAGGGCTGATACCATTGAGAAGGTAAATCATGCAGCTAAGAATAGCATACAGTTTGTTTGGGTGCACATTCCTATTGTTCAAAAATTGGTGTGTTGTATTATGTGGTAGCTGAGGAATAGTAGTAAATCATCTGTTCCAAAGCCTGCAATGATGAGCACAGACATTTCTTAAATGAGAAAGTGAATGCATCCAACTCTCTAAAATAAAAACAGTAGGAAGGCCGAAAGCCTTTGCAATAGCAATCTTTTCATTACTTTTTTTAAGATTCTCAAATAACTTACTTAATAAACCCATGGAAACTACTTCTAGACTCATCCAACAGGCAGGTTTTGTAGGATTAGTATAAGTATCAGCGTAATGTTTTATGAAAGTTTCTGTACTTCGGTCAATTTCATCATATACCTTATTTATATCTGTGTTAAATCTGTAGGGATTTCGGTAATGATTTACATTTTCATACCAGTGGCTGCCATGTGGTATAGCATACTCATAAATTATTTTGGTTCTAAGAGAAATTTCAATTTTTTCTAAGGCATCAAAAACCAATAAGCGAAGCTTCCTATCAAATACATATAATTCAACTATTTCTTCAAAAGTAACTTTTTTATTAAATGGATGGTTTGTGTTTGCATTGTCCTGGAAAGGATAAGTATAAGCCCTCAAACGATAATAACTGATATTTGAAAGATAGTGTGAAGCTATCTTTTCATCACCAAAATTAAGACCCCTTTGTTTGAGTAGAGTGATTTGTTCGGCAATTGTAATTGGTGATTTGTTATATTGCATTTATAGTTTAAAGGTAGGTTCTATAAATCGAAAACTCACCCGGGTGCGCTGATCTGACGAGAAGCGTGGTGAGTCTTATTATGGTAAAGTTATGCAAGATGTCTTCCCTTTTTAGATTTTTATAGAATTATTTTTTGTACATCCTAATTCACATGAATAAGGAGTGTTGATTCACAATGTTTTAAGAGCTAGAGTTGGCGGGAAAGAAAAGAATCTATAGCCATAATAGAAATTTTGTAAAATGAATAATAAATAGTTGAATAATTGAAGGTTTTTTAACCTAGTTTAAAACAATTGCATAAGAAGTAAAAGGTATTAATAGTCCATAATGAACTGAGGAATATAGCTGCCTGAGCAAAACTAATAAGCGTTAGCGTTCCCCCCCGATTATTTAACTTTACCTCTATGAAAAGAGCCTTTTTTTATGAGTTATAGTCCTACCAACAAAGTTCGAATCGTTACTGCTGCCTCCTTATTCGACGGGCATGATGCTGCTATTAATATCATGCGCCGGATTATGCAGAGTAAAGGTGCGGAGATCATTCACCTGGGACATAACCGTTCAGTAAAAGAGATCGTTGAAGCAGCTATAGAAGAAGATGTGCAGGGAATCGCTATTACCAGTTATCAGGGAGGGCATGTTGAGTTTTTTAAATATATGAAGGACCTGCTGGTTGAGAATGGATGTGGTCACATTAAAATTTTTGGAGGAGGAGGCGGAACTATTTTACCATCAGAAATAGAAGAATTGCAGAATTATGGTATCACCCGGATATATTCTCCTGATGATGGAAGAAAAATGGGACTCGAAGGAATGATCGAGGATCTGATCAATCAATGTGATGTGAAGCTGAATGGCAAAGCCGAATATACTGAAGCTATGACACTGGGTGAAGTGCACGATGTAAGGGCCATTGCCAGGATGATCACCAATGCGGAGAATGATAAAGATGCGGAAAAAGAAGCGCAGCCTTCAAACAAAAAGGGGGCACCTGTATTAGGTATTACAGGAACTGGCGGAGCGGGAAAAAGTAGTGTAACCGATGAACTGGTAAGAAGATTCCTGCAGAATTTCACTGATAAAACCATTGCCGTAATAAGCGTGGATCCCTCAAAGAAAAAAACAGGTGGAGCTCTTTTAGGAGATCGGATACGTATGAATGCGATCTCTCATCCGCGTGCCTATATGCGCAGCCTGGCAACAAGAGATGATAACACCGCGCTTAGCAGCGCCGTTCAGGAAGCGATCGATATTTGTCGCGATGCGCAATATGATCTGGTTATTCTGGAAAGTGCAGGAGTGGGACAAAGCGATGCGAGTATACTGGATCACTGTGATGTTAGCATGTATGTGATGACGCCTGAATATGGTGCTGCATCTCAATTGGAAAAGATCAATATGCTGGACTATGCCGACCTGGTCTGCATAAATAAATTTGATAAAGCGGGCGCTCTTGATGCCCTGGCCGATGTAAGAAAACAATTCAAACGTAATCATCAATTGTTTACTGCAAAAGATGATGAGCTTCCTATTGTGGGCTCGATGGCCTCAAAATTCAATGATGAAGGGGTCAATCGTTTATTTGTGATGATGCTTCAGAAGATAGAAGCGAAAATGAACGTAGGGTTTGGCGAATATAGTTTTGCGCAAACAGCCGCTGTTACCGAATCAGTGATCCCACCGCGAAGAGTACGTTATCTCTCAGAGATCGCAGAAAATAATCGTGGTTATGATCAGTTGGTGAAAGAGCAGGCAGGCATTGCATCTAAATTATTTCAGTTGCATGGCGCTCTGGAGACTATGAAGGAAACAGTTGATCCTTCCCTGCTGGAGCAAATGAAAAAACAAATCTCTTTCTTTACTGACCAGTTGACTCCTGTGAGTCGTAAACTGATCAATAACTGGCCGGAAAAACAAAAAGCGTATAAGAAAGATCATTATGAATATTCTGTACGTGATAAACTGATCCGTCAGCCCATGTACAGCATCAGTCTCAGTGGCACACGTATTCCCAAAGTGGTGTTGCCAAAGTACCGCGACTGGGGTGATCTGCTGGAATGGATCGCACAGGAGAATGTGCCAGGATCATTTCCATTTACGGCTGGTGTATTTCCATTGAAGAGAGAAGGAGAGGATCCCACCCGAATGTTCGCAGGAGAAGGAGGCCCGGAACGTACAAACAAAAGATTCCATTATGTAAGTGTGGATCAACCGGCAAAAAGATTATCAACTGCCTTCGATAGCGTAACACTTTACGGAGAAGATCCGGATCATCGTCCCGACATCTATGGTAAAGTTGGAAATAGTGGTGTTAGTATTGCGACGGTAGATGACGCGAAAAAATTATATAGTGGCTTTGATCTTTGTGATCCAAGGACCTCTGTTTCCATGACCATCAATGGTCCGGCTCCTATGCTGCTGGCATTTTTTATGAATGCGGCCATCGATCAGCAATGTGAAAA
This sequence comes from Chitinophagaceae bacterium, assembly GCA_043742885.1. Taxonomy (GTDB): domain Bacteria; phylum Bacteroidota; class Bacteroidia; order Chitinophagales; family Chitinophagaceae; genus JJ008. The sequence goes on from JAYTXP010000169.1 coordinate 8,587, forward strand.
ATGGCTGGAGACCGCTGGTAAATGGTCGATGGTAGAAGAATACCTGAAGAAAAAATATCCGGGAGGTACTCAGCCTGTTTATAACAATACAAATTCTCCCGGAAAGTTACCGGAAGGCAATAATGGCCTCGGACTTCGTCTGCTTGGTATTTCAGGTGATGAAATTTTACCTGCAGATGTATATGAACAATGTAAGCAACATGCCTTACAGCAGGTGCGGGGAACGGTGCAGGCGGATATTTTAAAAGAGGACCAGGCACAGAACACCTGTATTTTTTCGACTGAGTTTGCCTTGAAACTAATGGGCGATGTGCAGGAATTTTTTATAAAGAAAAAAATTCGCAATTTTTATTCGGTATCTATTAGTGGTTATCATATCGCGGAAGCAGGTGCTAACCCAATTACGCAGCTGGCATTCACTCTTTCGAATGGTTTTACCTATGTAGAATATTATCTCAGCCGCGGTATGAGCATAGATGAATTTGCGCCCAATCTTTCTTTTTTCTTCAGTAATGGTATGGATCCTGAATACAGTGTGATCGGACGAGTAGCCAGAAGGATCTGGGCCAAGGCCATGAAATATAAATACAAGGCCAATAAACGCAGCCAGATGTTGAAATATCATATTCAGACCTCGGGCCGTAGTTTGCATGCGCAGGAGATCGATTTCAACGACATTCGAACTACACTGCAGGCGCTTTATGCCATTTATGATAATTGTAATTCTCTTCATACAAATGCCTATGATGAAGCCATTACTACGCCAACCGAAGAAAGTGTGCGTCGGGCCATGGCCATACAG
>JAYTXP010000170.1:0-9666 GCA_043742885.1 Chitinophagaceae bacterium
GGGCCTGGGCCGCGGTGTTTTTACTGATGAAGCTATTACGGCAGGCATGGTTGTGGAGATTGCTCCGGTAATAGTAATGAGTGAAGTGGAAAGAAATCAACTTGACCAGACTCGACTATATCATTATATTTTTGAATGGGGCGATAATAAAGATCTGTGCATAATGGCACTTGGTTATGTGCCCATGTATAATCACTCTTTTCGCAGTAATTGTGAATACGAAATGGATTATGATCATGATTTAATCCATATCCGCGCGGTAAAGGATATCGCGAAAGGAGAGGAGCTTTTCATCAATTACAATGGCAAATGGAATGATGAAACTCCTTTATGGTTTGATGTCAAATAAAAAAACCGCTTCTTTTGGAAGCGGTTCAGAATTCATTCAAAATTATTTATTGGAAAGTGATCTGTCCCCTGATCTCTCCACCAGGATATACACTGGTATGGATGTTCAGGTAATACTGACCATTCAGCATATCGTTCTCTTTGATAATGGTACCATCCACCAGAAGCGTTCCGCTTAATGTGCCGGACTTAGCATAGGTGAATTTTCCAGAAGTCTTCTGCGGGAAAATAGTATTTGATGCGGCTACGATATTCTGTACAACACCAGCGGCAAATCCTTCCGGAGCTAAACCATGTATATGCATAGCAGCAACCGAGTCTGAAAGTCCTGACCAGGTCACAGTATAGCTAAGCGTTCTTGTTTCGCGAGTATAAAATACATCGAGTTTACCGAGAGCGGCAGAAGGAACAGCAGGTGTTTCTTTTGCACCGCTCATTACGATACCTGACTTCTGGAAATCAGTGGTCTTTTTTAATTCTGCATCTGATTCGCAGGAACTTAAAACGACCAGTGAGCCCAATACGATGAAGGGTAAAGCAGTTAGTTTGATCAACTTCATGATTCGTTTGATTTGCGGTAAAAATAAGAAGTTTTTTGGATTGGCAATATTTCAAAAAAATATACCTAAAACCTTGTGGAAAAAGAGTTAGTGACTATTTCAGCCTGTTTTTGACTTCCTGAAGCTTGAGCAGGGCTTCCACAGGGGTAAGTCGGTTAATATCCGTGTTTTCAAGCAACTGCCGTATATCCTGAAAGGTCTCACTATGGGCATCAAAAATGGAAAGCTGCAGCTTCGAGTTAGACAAGGACCTGAGTGCCCCGTCTTTTTCATTGGACTGATGCAGAGATTCAAGGTGTTTAAGTACCTCATTGGCCCTCTCTATGAGGGAGTTAGGCATTCCAGCCATTTTTGCTACATGAATACCAAAACTATGGGTGCTGCCTCCCCGGGCCAGTTTTCTAAGAAATATGATCTTATTGCCTGCTTCCTTATTCGTGATATGAAAATTCTTTACTCTGAGAAGTTTTTCCTCCAGTTCATTTAATTCATGGTAGTGAGTGGCAAACAAGGTTCGGGGCTGATAGGGTGAATTATGAAGATATTCGGCAATGCTCCAGGCAATTGAAATTCCATCATAGGTAGACGTACCGCGGCCGATCTCATCGAGAAGGATCAGACTGCCGGCAGTAAGATTATTGATGATACTGGCAGTTTCATTCATTTCTACCATAAAGGTAGATTCCCCTCCACTTAAATTATCTGAGGCACCAACCCTTGTAAATATTTTATCAGTTAATGGAATTCTTGCTTCAGCTGCCGGAACAAAACTTCCAATATGCGCCATCAGGGTGATCAAAGCTGTTTGTCTTAACAAGGCGGATTTGCCACTCATATTCGGTCCTGTAAGTATGATCAGTTGCTGATCGGTCTTATTTAATTCAAGATCATTATGAATATATACTTCACCAGGTGGCAGATGCCTTTCTATCACCGGATGCCTTCCCTGTGTTATCTGTAGTGTTTCCTCTTCATGCAGTAAAGGCTTGCGATACTGATACAGGATCGCATTCTGTCCGAAACAACAAAGACAATCTATAATGGCCAGGATATTTCCATTGGTTTGTATAGGTGCGAGATAGTCATTTAGTTCATTCAATAAGGAATCGAATAATTCCTGTTCCAGTTTCCATATCTTCTCTTCCGCTCCCGTGATCTTTTCTTCATACTCTTTCAGCTCAGGTGTGATGTATCTTTCCGCATTGGTAAGGGTTTGTTTTCGAATCCATTCTGCAGGCACTTTTTGCTTATGCGAATTTGTGACTTCCAGATAATAACCAAAAACATTATTAAATCCGATCTTCAGCGAGTGAATACCTGTTGCTTCTGCCTCTTTTTGCTGCATTCTTGCCAGGAATTCTTTTCCATGCTGCGCGATCTCTCTTAAATCATCAAGTTCAGCATTTATTCCTTTATTCATCATGCCTCCTTTTATGGCCAGGGCGGGAGGGTTTTCTACGATCTCGAGGAATATTTTTTCTGCGATCAGAGGGCAAGGATTAAGCGCATCACTTAAGCGACGCAGGTAAGGATGATCGGATTTCATCCCCAGCTCTTTTATCAGAGCCACTTGTTTTAATCCTCTTGCCAGTTGCAATACCTCGCGAGGATTGATCTTTCTCATCGGTAGCCTTGCCACCAGTCTTTCAATATCTCCGCATAGTTTGATAGCAGTGCTCAATTGCTGACGCAGATCGGTCTCTTTAATAAGGTATTCTACTGTATCCAGTCTTTCCTGAATTCGCAAAATATCTTTTAATGGGAATACGATCCATCGTTTCAGGAGACGAGCCCCCATGGCCGATACCGTATTATCAAGTATCTGCAAAAGGGTATGATTGCCTTCTGAATTTCCATGTACCAATTCGAGGTTGCGGATCGTAAAGCGATCCATCCAGAGAAAATCATCGCGGTCCATTCGCTGAAGTGCGGTGATATGCTGAAGATTCGGATGTTCTGTCTCTTTCAAATAATGTATGATCGCACCTGCAGCGATCAAACCGACATTCATATCCTCAACACCAAATCCTTTTAATGAATGCGTCTGAAAATGTTTCAGCAATATGCCCTCCGCATAGCCCTGATCGAATATCCATTCATCCAGATTATAGGTATAGATTTTGGAAGAAAAATATTCGCGGAATTTTTTTTGTTGCTGCCTTTGAAAGACCATTTCCGCTGGCTTGAAACTCTGTATGAGTTTATCAGCGTATTCGCGATCTCCTTCCGCCACTAAAAATTCGCCAGTTGAAATATCTAGGAAAGCAAGTCCATATTTTTCATTTTCTCCAAAATGAATTGCTCCCAGAAAATTATTAGAATGTTGCTCCAGCAATTTATCATTTACAGTAGTTCCCGGAGTTACCATATCTGTAACGCCACGTTTCACTATACCCTTCGCTTGTTTGGGATCTTCCAGCTGATCGCAAATGGCTACACGGTGACCGGCCCTTACCAGTTTGTGCAGGTAAGTATCAAGCGCGTGATAAGGAAATCCTGCCAGTTCCGAAGAGGAGGCGGCCCCATTATTTCTTTTTGTGAGTGTAATACCCAAAACCTGCGATGCAGTGATGGCGTCCTGTCCGAAAGTTTCATAGAAATCTCCGACGCGGAATAGCAGAATGGCATCGGGATATTTTTGCTTAATGGCCCGGTGCTGTTGCATCAAAGGGGTATCTGTGGCGCTTGTCTTTGACATGGGAGGGGCAAATATAATTGCTTTGATGGGCGGGAAAACGATTTTACCGGCTAATGTGAATTATTTTTGCTTCATGCGAAAAAGAAGCATGGAGGAACTGGGCCGGCTCACAGTAGATGAATTTCGCGTTGCGACCAAATTTCCGGTGGTGATCGTGCTGGAAAATATACGCAGCGCCTATAATGTAGGCAGTGTTTTCAGAACCGCCGATGCTTTTCTTCTTCAAAAGATCCACCTGATCGGCTATTGCGCATTGCCTCCCCATAAAGAGATCCGCAAAACGGCTCTGGGAGCGGAAGAAACGGTAGACTGGCAGTATTTTAAGACCAGCAGGGAATCTATTTATCAATTAAAAGAGGAAGGATACAAGATCTATTCGGTGGAACAGGCTAAGGGCAGCCTGGAGCTGCAAAATCTTAGCTGGTCATCAGATCAGAAAATAGCCGTTATATTCGGCAATGAAGTTTCGGGTGTGGAGCAATCAACTATTCTGCTTTCGGATGGATGTATTGAAATACCTCAATACGGAATGAAACACTCACTTAATATTGCAACGGCAGCGGGAGTGGTACTTTGGGAACTGGTAAGACGAAAAATGAATGGAAACGAATTGGACAGTTCAGAAAGAGAATAAAATGGTAAAAAATTATTTAAGCCTGATCAAATTTTCACATACCATCTTCGCGATGCCTTTCGCGCTGATCGGATTTTGCCTGGGTATTTTTTATTCCTATGGTTCGCTGCCAGCTTATAATGCGCTAGGTCTTAAACTGGCCCTCGTGCTTGTTTGTATGATCAGTGCCAGAAGCGCGGCAATGGCCTTCAACAGATACCTGGATAGGTCCTTCGATGCCCGTAATCCGAGGACCGCTATTAGAGAAATACCAGCAGGAGTGATTTCCGCGAAAAATGCGTTGTTATTTACTATCATTTCCTGCCTGCTGTTTATTCTGGCTACATGGTTTATCAACCGTATTTGTTTTTATCTGTCGCCAATTGCCTTAGCCGTCATACTTGGATATAGTTATACAAAAAGATTTACGGCACTCTGCCATCTGGTTTTAGGTTTAGGACTTTCCCTTGCACCTATTGGCGCTTTTCTGGCGGTGACTGGCTATTTTGATCTGGTCCCTATTTTATTTTCACTGGCAGTTATTTGCTGGGTCAGTGGGTTTGATATCATTTATGCATTACTGGATGAAGAGTTCGACCGCTCTCAAAATTTATATTCTATTCCATCCCGTTTGGGAAAAGAGAAGGCCCTGCATATTTCAGAATTTTTACACTTGCTTAGTGCTTCTGCAATTATAATTGCTGGTATTTTGGGAAACTTTCATGTTTTTTATTGGGTGGGTACTGTACTATTCACTGGAATGCTGATCTATCAGCATTTAGTGGTAAAACCCAATGATCTTCGCCGCGTAAACCTGGCATTTATGACTGCTAATGGAATTGCCTCTGTCATTTTCGCCATCTTTGTAATAGCCGATATTTTTCAGAAATATTATTTCTAAACATGCCTGCCGGCAGGCAGGCCCTAAACCTTCAACCCTCAACCCTGTGCCCCGCATTATTTGCATAGACTACGGATTAAAAAGAACCGGCCTTGCCGTTACTGATCCATTTCAGATCATCGCTACCGGCCTCACCACTGTGGATAGCAGGGAACTGATCAAATACCTGAAAAATTATTTTCAAAATGAATCAGTGGAATTGATCCTGATCGGGGAACCCAAAAATTGGGATAACTCAGATACTCATGCAACACCCTTGGTAGAAAAATGTATTGAAACATTAAATAAGAACTTCCCTTCGATGCCCATTAAAAAAGTAGATGAACGTTATACTTCAAAAATGGCCAAAGATGCTATGCTGGAAATGGGAATGAAAAAAAAGGATCGACGTAATAAGGCGCTTGTAGATGAGATCGCCGCTACCATTATGCTTCAGGAATATATGAGGACAAATAGCCACTAAAAAAATTATGGCTTACCTTTACAACATTAAATTAATTAGCGAGGCAGCCCCTAAACTCTAACCCCTAATCTCTAACCTTCTAATGGTTCTTTCTATTATCGCATACGGCCACCCTGTTCTCAGAAAAATTGCGGAAGATATTGGACCCGACTATCCCAGGCTGGAAATACTGATCGCGGATATGTGGGAGACTATGTATGGCAGCAGTGGGGTAGGACTGGCGGCTCCACAGGTAAACAGATCAATTCGATTATTTGTGGTAGATACAATTCAGATGTTTGAGACTATGGATGAAGAGGATAAAGAGGAATATCCGGATGATTCGGGTTTTAAAGATACCTTTATCAATGCCCATATTATAGAATTGGAGGGTGATAAATGGTCATATAATGAAGGCTGTCTGAGCATACCGAAGATCAGGGAAGACGTAAGCCGCCCCGAAATAGTTACGCTAAAATACCAGGATGCTAATTTTGAAAAGCATACCCGCACGTTTAGTGGCCTTACGGCCCGGGTTATTCTCCATGAATATGATCATATCGAAGGAAAACTTTTCATCGATCATATATCACCACTGAAAAGAAAACTGATGAAGGGAAAACTAACAGATATATCCAAAGGCAAGATATCTGTGGACTATAAAATGAGTTTTCCAGGTTAATTTGAATTAAAATCGAACAGCGTAGCCGTAAATAAACCTCTTTCTCTTTTTTTGAACATCACATCCCAGTTGCCGATATAGCGTAACAATTTTGGCACCAGGTACTCACCAAATTTAGTCATCTGCACTTCCATGTGTACATTGAAGTCATAGACTCCAGTGTCATAAGACATATCATAATTTCTGGCCATCACTTCCATAGTCTTCGCATTGAACCATGTGGTCATACTGTCGATCACAATATCATTGCGCTGGCTTTTAGCAAGATCTTTTTTTACCTTACAAGAGAAGAGGTAACAACTCTCTCCCTCATAATCATCAAAGCCAATAGTCCACTCATAATTTTCGGCCCTGTCCGGATCAAAAATGTCGATCTTTTCTCCAATAAAAGGTATGCCAGGTATTTTTTTACCGGGGTTAAAAAATAACATTTTTAATTGCTCCTTATGCTTGGCTATTCCCGAAGTTTCCTTTGGTTTGAAATCAACTCCTTTTACAATATTTGTTTCGCCACAAATTTTTCCACTGGTAAAAAATAAACCAGCATAGAGTTCGGCCGTTTGATAATTCAATTGATGATTCTTATCGTACATATCGCCGCTGGTTGATTCAGATAATACTTCCATACTACGGCAGCCATTCTTAAGAATTTGCCTGGTCTTGCTTCGCAAGCTGGCTTTTGTTTCTCCTTTTTTATCGCGAATGCGTATATCATTCCAGGATGTAAATCCCAGTACATGAAGATTTCTGAATGCCTTATAGAAACTGGAATCGTTTTTAACCCGGTCCACAAAACGGGCCACATTAAGATCCGAACGGATCACTACTTCCGAAAGATCGATCATCTGCGAAAGCCTTGCATTATCCAGGGAATCCTGTGCATAAAGGCTTCCGAAAAACAATAAAAAAAATAATGATAAACAGATCGACCTGCACATGATACCCATTATTTTGCATTCTGACTCACATATTTTCTCCATTTTTCTATCACCTCGCTTATATCTTCCGGTATAGGTGATTCAAAAAATATCTCTTTGCCTGTGGTTGGATGTGTAAAGCCCAGTGTTCGGGCATGCAGAGCCTGTCTTTTACAAATGGAAAAACAATTATCAACGAATTGCTTGTACTTGGCATATACAGTTCCTTTCACGATTTTGTCGCCGCCATAAAAATCATCATTGAATAAAGGATGACCCAGGTATTTCATATGTACCCTGATCTGGTGGGTACGACCTGTTTCCAATACACATTCTACCAGCGTCACATAATTAAATCGCTCCAGCACCTTATAGTGGGTAATGGCTTCTTTTCCATGATCACCATCAGGATAGGCCTCATATAATTTGCGTAGCTTTTGATTGCGTCCCACATGTGCCACGATGGTGCCTTCATCTTTTTCCACATCACCCCATACCAGGGCCAGGTATTTTCTTTTTACAGTATGATCAAAAAACTGTTTGGCCAATGTTCGCATGGCTACATCCGTTTTAGCCAATACCAATAGTCCGCTCGTATTTTTATCAATTCGATGCACCAGTCCGAATCTGGGGAGTTTTTCTTCGCTAAAATTTGGATCCATGGTTTTCAGGTACCAGGCAACACCATTTAATAATGTACCATGATAATTTCCTGCACCAGGATGGACCACCAGTCCGGCGGGTTTATTGATCACCATCAAATCAGCGTCCTCATACACAATATTCAGTGGCATTTCCTCCAGTAATACCTCGGTTTCCTCCGGACTCAGATCTGAATAGATCACGATATTGTCCAGCGGACGGATCATATAATTTGCTTTGGTAGTCTTTCCGTTTACCAGCACCAATCCGGCTGTAATAGCCTGTTGCAATTTATTTCGGGTGGCATTTTCAATTCTCGCCACTAAAAATTTATCGATCCTTACCGGTTCCTGACCTTTATCTACGGTAATACTGAATCGTTCATAGAGTTCATCATTTCCATCAGGGGGGGGCGTTTCATTAATATCTGTTTCTTCCTGCATAGCCCGCAAAGGTACAGCTATCAAATTGTTGCTAACTTCGTTTTTCAAAATGAACAAACATTCCATCATATTTCAGGATCTGGGTATACTGGACTATCAGGAGGCTTGGGATCTTCAGGAAAGAACACTCCGTTACAACCTTGATATTAAATCCATAGCCATGGATCAGCAAATCCCTGCAGAAACGATGGATCGCCTGTTTTTTGTGGAGCATCCCTCTGTTTATACTCTGGGTAAATCGGGCAATAAGGACCATGTATTGCTGGGAGAGGAAGAGTTAAAAGAAAAGCAGATACAATTCTTTCATACGAACCGGGGCGGTGATATTACTTTTCATGGAGCTGGCCAGATCGTAGGTTATCCAATTCTTGATCTTGAACATTATGGCACCGATATTGGAAAATACCTTCGCAATATTGAACAGGTTATTATTGATACATTGGCAGACTATGAACTGATTGGTGAGCGATCCAAGGGTGAGACTGGCGTCTGGCTTGATCCTTATGTTCCGGGAAAAGAAAGAAAGATCTGTGCTATTGGTGTTCGCTGCAGTCGCTGGATCACCATGCATGGATTCGCGCTGAATGTAAACACAGATCTATCTTATTTCAATCATATTATTCCCTGTGGTATTGCAGGCAAGCAGGTGACATCTCTTGAAAAAGAACTGGGGAAGAAAATAAATATAGAAGAGGTGAAGAATAAATTAAAGGATCATTTTGCTGATATCTTCCAGGTAGAATGGAGATCAGAAGTCCTTCTCTAAATAGAATTTGTGCTTTTCAAATAAGCGATCATCTTCATCAATCTCAAACCGGAACCAACCGGCATGATAAAAATTGGCCTTATCAATTTTGAATTCTTTTTCTTTCAGATCCTTCAATTCAAACAGTAAGGATTCATCCTGGTCATAGAAACGAATACTGTATTTTTTCGGCTTATCCGATTCGGGTAAGCGTATGCATACATAACCATCCCGGCAGGTGAATACATACAGAGAAGGAATAAATGATTCCGTCTTTTTTCTGACAGGAACACCGGTAGGTGATTGCACCGTATCTATATTGCCGGGAAACCCATTTAGTTTTAATACCACCGGCTTTATCCGCAATGAATCGGGGATCAGAGGACGACCATCCATATTTCCAATATTATCCGGCTTTCCTTTTATATCTACACCAAAATCGTTACGCAGCTTATCACGATTGATCGAATCCCTGGCTGAGAGATGCTGAATGGAATCTTTTGCTGGCCTTTTCGCTATACTGAAAATATAATTTCCTTTATCCAGCATTACATACAGGCGATAGAACATATGGTCGTTTGGAGCCCTGGCATCCAGGTAACCATTTTGAACCGTAGTTGGATCCGCCACTGTAAGAATGCTGACATACCCATTCAGACTATCGTAGGAGCGTTG
>JAYTXP010000171.1:0-12051 GCA_043742885.1 Chitinophagaceae bacterium
CTTTCACTTACAATGGTGGTGGTCCATCCTCTTCTTTCACAATAACGGATATACATCCTCAGCAGATCACCAGCAAAAAGACTGGCCTCATCTCCGCCGGTTCCAGCCCTTATTTCCAGTATTGCATTCTTTTCATCCTGCGGATCCTTAAGAATTAATAATTGACGTATATATGACTCCAGTTTTTGCTTTTTTTCTTCCAGAGTTGGTGCTTCCAATTTGGCCAATTCACGCATCTCCTCATCATTTCCCTCAATAGCCTCTTTATAAAACTCTATATCATCCAGCACCTTTCTGTAATCAGTATAGGTAGTTACAATCTTTTCCAGACTGCGGTATTCCTTGCTGGTTTCTGCGAATCTTTTATTGTTTCCCACGATCTCAGGGTTGGTAAGTGCTACTCCCAACTGATCGAATCTTGCTTTTATGGCTTCAAGTCTGTCTAACATATTCATTTCCCGCTAAGGGCCGCCAAAGGTACATTAATAATTTTTCGGTATTCGGATACGATTTATGGAATTTTACATCATGGCATTTATCAAATTCAAAGGCACCCAATTATTCGATGGCTATCAACTCCTGAACGATAAAGTGCTGATCTGTTCTGAAGAAGGCGAGATCATTGAAATGGTAAATACAGAAGAAGCCGGCGAGGAGGTCCGGCAATTGGAAGGAATTATTTCTCCTGGATTTATTAACTGCCACTGCCATTTGGAATTAAGTCATATGAAGGGTCGCATTGTTGAAGACAGTGGCCTGGTCAATTTTGTTTACAGCATAATTACCCAGCGCCAGGCCACAGTAGAGGATGTGCAGGAGGCCATAGAAAAAGCAGAAACGGAAATGCTCGATCAGGGAATTGCAGCTGTAGGAGATATCTGCAATAACAATATTACCGCAGCACAAAAACAAAAAGGGCGTCTCTACTATCATAATTTCATTGAAGCCTCAGGTTTTCTTCCTGATATTGCGATGGCGCGTTTTCAGCGATCAGTAGATCTTTTCCGTGAATTTGGCGGACAGTATGCTATACCGATTGAATCTAATTCCATTGTACCTCATGCTCCTTATTCTGTTTCAAATGAATTATGGCAGCAGATCCTTCATTTCCCCGGCAATCATTTACTTACTATCCATAACCAGGAAACAGAATCGGAAAACGAATGGTTCCGTGATAAGTCCGGCGAATTTAATCGACTCTATGAACAAATGAATGTAGATACTTCATCATTTCTTCCAACAGGAAAAAGCAGCCTCCAAACTTATTTTCCCCGTTTATTACCCAATCAATCTCTTATCCTTGTTCATAATGTACATACGCATGAAGAAGATATCCTCTTCAGCAAAATGAATTCATCAAAGAATGAAATTTTCTGGTGCCTTTGTCCAAATGCCAACTGGTATATCTCCCGAACGATGCCGCCGGTAAATAATTTAATGGAACATGAATGTCGGATCGTATTAGGCACCGATAGCCTTGCTTCCAATTATCAATTGAATATAATGGCGGAGATAAAAAGAATTCAGGAACATTTTCCGGAAATACCATTGGAGACCCTTCTTAGCTGGGCCACCTCCAATGGCGCAAAGGCCTTGCAACTTGATCAGTTGCTTGGCAGTTTTGAAAAAGGTAAAAAACCCGGGGTTGTGCATATACAGGATGGTATTTCCAAACGCCTGCTCTGATCATCCCAGTATCGCTCTCAATACCGGAAGCGTTTTCATAGTTCCAAATTCTGAAATATGGATCGCATAAAAAAGTTCCAGCTGTTGTAATAAGGATCGGCGAAATACTGCATTGAGTTTAATGTCCTCCAACTCTCTTACCTGCAACACTTTTAATAACTGCGAACAAACAAACGCCGCTTTTTCTTCTACCAGGTAAGGATGCATAGGTCGCTGGGAAACAAAACATCCTTCCTTCAGATCGAGTATTAAATTAGAATCGCTGTAATTATCATCTATCCTGAATCCAAAAAAATGAGAAAGATGCAGCGCGTAAAATAATGGCATGTTAGCCATTACAGCATCATTACTTTTATCGAGTTCCTTCATACTATCTTCAACAAAATAAAATAACTCCGGATTTACTTCAGGTTGCTTCAAACATTTAGTCAGCAACTCCACCATAAAAAGTGCCACAGCATTACGGGGCACATCCGAGAATAATTGATCATAGATAGAATTCCATTGAAATTCACGAATACGGTTCAGGTGCCTGAGCTCATTATGGTAAACCACCAGATCGAGCAAGGCAGCCGGTTGAAAGAACTGCGATTTGCCCATGGATTTTTTAGATGAGGTTCTAACACCACTCACCATATATGATTGCAGGCCGAACAATTCAGTAAATACTGTTACAACCAGACTGGTCTCTCCATATTTAACAGCTCGTAACACGATGCCCTTTGTTTTATGTAAAGGCGTTGACATTAATTAGAAATAAAAAATATTTTCCCGGCAACTGATATTTTGCTACCCTCCTTTCCTACTAATACCAGGTAAGCACCCGATGCGATCTTTTGTCCGTTATAATTTTTCCCATCCCAGATGGCTTGTCCACCCAATACCCTGGTTTGATAAACTAATCTTCCATTTAATTCCGTGATCTTGACAATAGAATTTTCAGCCAGCCCTTTTATTGCAATGGTGCCGGTATATCCAGGTGGCACAGGATTGGGAAATACTAAAAGATCTCTTGAATTCTCAGCAGGTTCAGTTGCTGTACTTCTGAAAGAGCAAAGACCTTTTGCAGTTTCAATAAATAATTCTCCTGTCACGCCATCTATCGCCAGTTTTTTTACATCGTTACTCAACAGGGGGCTGTTATCTTCTGTAAAGCGATAAATTAATTTTTCTCCGGTCGGATCAACAAGGAATACACCATTCTGTGTGGCGATCCATTTTCGGTTGGCCCCATCTACCGCGATGCTTCTTACTTCCTGTCCTTTAAATAAATAACCTGTGAAATTTCCATTGGCCACCACCGGCCAAATCGCATCGCAGCCTCCTGCAGTAAAGGCCTGATCCGGGCATTCAATAACTCCTACCCCATTATTGGTCCCTGCCCAGATATAACCATTTCGGTCTTTGGCAATACATATAACTTCCGTTCCGGGAAGATTACCATTGCCCGCTCCGCTTCTATATCTTCTCCAGCGATCATCTCCTGTATTGTCAATGCTGCCCGCATCATCAAAACACAATAAGCCATTTCCCAATGGTGATACTATCCATTTATAATTATTGTCATCAATTAGTATCTGCGACATTGCATTCTCCACTAAACTAAAAGGAGGAGCAAGGTTTTTCCAGTTACCATCTGACTTTATTACTTTAAGTGGTTGGGCAGAACCAAAATTGCTGATCCATAAATTCTGTTCTTTATCAAATGCCAGCCCGGCCACCCGGTAACTTCCCGGATCTCCAACTGGGGCTTCCAGTTTACCTTGTTTAAAAATTTTGAAAACAGGTCCCTGCTTTATATGTAATAATCCTCCACCAAATGAACCGGCCCAGATGCTATTATCCCTGTTATCAAAAGTAATACAAACAAGATCCAGCAAACTATCCATCACTGAATAACGATAACGATTGATATTATTCCAGCTTCCTTCGCCAAAAACAAAAAGGCCATCGCCATCATATTGATAGTTCCATGAATTATTTACGGCACCTGAACTAACATATAATTTTGATTGATTGACAATCATCTCACCACTGCCAATTGCCTGCGGCGAATTTGGACTATAGCTCACATAATTATTTCCATTATTAAAATCAGATAGTCCGGCAAACTGATCAGCCACCCAGGGCTCATTATGATAGGTAATTGCTTTTCGTGGAAAGGATATTGCTCCTGTAGAATTCAGGTTTCGGTAAATAGAGGCATCCGCATTCAGGAAGATCACACGGGCATTTGTACCATTTCTCTCACAGATAGAAATTCTATTTTCTGTAAGATTTACACTAACAAAGGGCCAGCCATCCGAATAAAAATAATTCCAGCTATTTCCATTCAGCATAAACAACGAATCATTTTTCTGAACGATGATCTTGTTCTGAATAGTTATGACCTGCTGACAGGACCCAAAACTTAATCCGTTTCCATTGATCAGGTTCCAGTTGGCTGGATCAGCCAGGTTGCTTGAATTGATGGCTGCTTTTTTTAATCCATCCGCGGTTGCCGCATAATAATAGCTGGCATCTGAGGTAAATCCATTTATTCTTAGCTGATTGCCGCCATTACCAATGAACCAGCTATCCTTAAGCTCTTTTCGTTTTGCATCGATCAGAACAATACCCAGGCCGGTACACAAATAATAAACAGAACCGGTTTTATATATATTGTAAATGGTCTTGTCACCGATTATATTATCTCTTTTTATATCCGGAATATTGACGATCTTATTTTTCTCAATGATATCGAGGTTGCTATTGGTATAGGCGATCAGCAATTGCTTTTCAATTGAATCATAATAGATAGCGCTTACCCCGGTTTCGCTTAACCCCGTAACTCGACTAAACCTTTCAATGGATCCATCAACCAACTCTGCAGAAAACAGGCTAAATGGGGTAGCTGCGAAAATTTTTCCATTGCCAGCGCAAAGATCAATGGCGCTATTGTAAGGAAGATGTTCTCTCCACTGACCAATGGGTGGAAGAGGATCCTGCGAAAGACAAATAATATTAAACAGCAGGCAGATTATGAGTGTTGTTGAACGCACGCAGTAAAATTAGTTTATCTTGCGGCGAATTCAATTCTTCATGTGGCGTAAGCTTGGTCAATTCATACTTCGGTTCAGATTCTACATTCTTTTTGTACTGTTAGCAGCGACGGCATTTGCAGCTTACGAAACAAGTAAGGTGGAGATCAGCTATGATTTTTCAAAGGCGATTCCGCTGAACAATCCCAAGTACAAGATCTACCAGGAATTTAAAAAGCAATTCGGTGAAGATGGCAATCTGCTGGTGATCGGTATTCAAACAAGGGAATTTTTCCTTGCAGACAAATTCAATGCTTATTCCAAACTGGTAAACGATCTGAAAAAACTGGAAGGGGTAGATGATATCATCAGTGTGAATTCAGCGATCAATCTGAAAAAAGATTCTGCAACCGAAAAATTAATAGCCGAACAGATCTTCCCTGCTGGAATACTTACACAAAAGGCAATCGACAGTGGTGCGAATAGTTTTTTGCAATTGCCTTTTTACCGGGGATTACTTTACAATCTTGATTCTAACTCCTGGCTGATGGGGGTTAGGATAAACAAGGAAGTTCTATCAAATAAATCCCGCGACGGTATTGTTCGGAATATCCGCAACATGGCTGATAGTTTTGGAAAGGCCAATAACCTGCAAGTGTATCAGAGTGGTCTTCCTCTTATACGTACTGAACTTTCTATTCGCGTGAAACGTGAAATGAAAATGTTCATTCTGATGTCGGCCCTGTTGTCGGCTTTGATCTTACTTCTATTCTTCCGTTCCTTCAGTGCTATGTTAATATCCATGGTAGTGGTGGGTATCGGGGTACTATGGAGTTTTGCCACCATGGAGTTGATAGGATATAAATTAAGCATTCTTAATGCGCTGATCCCATCACTAATTGTGGTAATAGGAATTCCCAATTGTATTTACTTCTTCAATAAATTTCATACAGCTTATAACAAAACAGGTGATAAGAGAAAAAGCCTGGTGATGATGGTGGACAAAATGGGCATCGTCACTTTGTTTTGTAATCTCACTGCCGCTATTGGTTTTGCGGTATTTGCTATGACGCAGAGTCAGATCCTGAAAGAGTTTGGTGTAGTGGCCGGTATCAATATCATGGCGCTGTTCTTTATTTCACTTTTCTTCATTCCGTCGGTACTTAGTTTCCTGCCTCCTCCAAAAAACAGGCATATGAAATACCTGACAAACGCCCGGTTGAATCGCTGGCTTGACAGATTAGAGGGATGGTCAATGAATCATCGAGGAATAATTTATGCGCTTAGTGCAGTGATGGTCATTGGCGCCGTTGCGGGAATCATGCGTTTAAAAACCGTAGGACATATTGTAGATGATATGCCGAAATCGGATCGTGTGTATGCTGACCTGCGTTTTTTTGAATCGAATTTCAAAGGAGTAATGCCGCTTGAGATTGTAGTGGATACAAAAAAGAAATTTGGTGTTACCCGTAACCTGGGAAATATTCAGCGTATCGATTCACTATCACAATTCATTAGTAAGATGCCGGCTATTGGTAAGCCATTAAGCATAACTGAAGGATTGAAATTTGCCAAGCAGGCTTTTTTTGATGGAGATTCTAATAACTATACTCTTCCTTCAGAATTTGATCTACCTGCTTTGTCTCAATATCTAAAAGGCGATACCAGCCAGGCAAAAAATTCTTTTTCTAAATTGGTTTCCACTTTTATGGACAAAGAAGGCAGGCAGGCCAGGATCAGTGTGAGTATGGCTGATGTGGGCACGGTTCGGCTTCCAAAGATTCTTGATTCAATTCAGGGTAGAGTTAACCAACTATTCCCGGCAGATAAATATGATGTGAAAATGACCGGCACCAGTGTGACCTTTCTTGAAGGCAGCGGTTATATTATAAATGGACTAAAAGACAGTATTTTTTGGGCATTCCTTCTGATTGCAGCCTGTATGCTTTATTTGTTCCGATCCTTCCGAATCCTATTTTGTTCCTTGATTCCCAACCTGATACCTCTGATGATCACTGCCGGCGTAATGGGTTGGGTGGGTATTCCACTTAAACCTTCCACAGTGCTGGTTTTCAGTGTGGCCCTGGGGATCGCCATTGATATTACCATCCGGTTTCTGGTCAATTATAAACAGGAATTGCCTCATAATCAATATGATATAAAGAAAACGGTGATCCAGACCATTCATGGAACGGGTATCAGTATACTTTATACTTCCATGGTATTGATCGCTGGTTTCATCATTTTCTGCTTTAGCGGCTTTGGAGGCACGAAGGCGTTGGGCTGGCTCACTTCACTTACACTGGTAACCGCGACTCTTACTAACCTGGTGCTTTTGCCAGCCATTTTAATTTCTGTCCTGAGAGAGAAGAAATGATTGATTTTACTACATTTACAGCAAGTCTGGGCTCAAAAATTCAAGCAGCAAACCATTAAGGAATATTGTCTGTTAAAGAAATTGTAATGGCGTTTTTTTTTATGCCAGGTTAGTTGGCAGTTTCCAGGCTGCAATTTTTGAGTTTTTCAGGTGTTAATGCTTATTTTCACGACCCCGTTAAGGGTTTTTTATTGTTATAAAGATTTATACTAAAACTAAATGCAAATGAGAAAGCTGTTTCTACTCCTAATGGGTGTTGTGTTCATTGCTACCCAGGCAATGGCCCAACGTACTGTTACTGGTGTTGTGTCCGATGAGAAAGGTAATCCTGTTGCCAAAGTTTCTGTTGTAGTGAGAGGTACCACAGTGGGTACTACTACAAAAGACGATGGTACCTATTCTCTGGTGGTTCCAGCCAATGCCAAAGCCCTTGTTTTTTCCGCTGTTGACATGAGTCCGGTTGAAGTTGCTATTGGAAGCAATAGTTCCGTTAACGCCACACTCAAAAATGAAGACAAAGCATTGACCGAGGTCGTAGTTACGGCTTTCGGTATCAAGAAAGACAAAAAGACACTGGGTTATGGTGTTTCCCAGATCAACAGTGCGGAACTTAACCGTGCACGTACTCCGAATATCACCAATGCCATTGGTTCGAAGATCGCGGGTATCCGTGTTCAGGGTAGTGGTGGATCCTTTACAGGTTCCAGCATTATCATCCGTGGTTATACCACCTTCACTGGTTCAAACCAGCCGCTATTCGTAGTAGATGGTATTCCCATCGATAACAGTGGTGGAGGCAGCCCGCTTCAGAATGGTCCATCCGTTTCAAACCGTGCATTGGATATTAACCAGGATGATATCGAGTCCATCTCAGTACTGAAAGGTCCTTCCGCTGCAGTACTATATGGTTCACGCGCATCTAATGGTGTTATCCTTATCACTACAAAAAAAGGTAAGGCTGGTCAGAAAACAGCAATTGAGTTTTCCAGCAACTATTCTATTGAGACAGTTAACCGTATGCCTGATTATCAGAATGATTATGCTGAAGGTAATAACGGTGTTTTCTCTGCAACTGCTCAAACATCCTGGGGACCAAAAATGGGTACCACTGTTACCAACGCATATAACCCTGCAACCAATTCAAATAACCTGACTCAGGTATTGACTCCCTATCCGAATAATGTGGCTGATATATTCCGTAACGCAACGAATTTCCAGAATAATGTTGCCTTCTCCGGCGGTACAGACAGAAGCAGTTTCCGCTTCTCTTATGGCTATCTCCGCAGTACCGGTGTATTAGATAACAATACGCTGATCCGTCACAACTTTACACTGAACAGTAGTTCTAAGGTGAACAATTACCTGACAGTTACTGTGACTGCTACTTATACAAATAACTTCTCAAAGCGTACACAACAGGGAAACCAGCTGAGTAATCCTTTGTTCCGTGGCTGGTTCACTCCACGCAGCTATGATCTTACCGGTACTCCATTCGAAGATGCAGCAGGTAATCAACTTTATCCTTTAGGAGAGGACAATCCTTACTGGACAATCAAGAATAACCGTTATCGCGATGAGATCAACCGGTTGATCGGTAGTGTATCCCTTAATTTCAAACTGACCAAATGGTTGAATTTCGATTATAAGGTCGGTACGGACGTTTACTCCACTTTCCGCCATGGTTACGATCAGATCGGTGCAAGAGGTGGTGCCAACACTACCGCAAATGCTGTCGGCGGTGTACGTGAGACTAGAAATCAGTTCCGTTCCATCGGACATAACGCTTTCTTTACTGCACAGAAAAGGATCAAGGCCTGGTCTTCCAGTCTTATCGTTGGACAGGAATTTCAGCAGATCTACAGTGCAGCAGCACAGCTGGATGGTAAAGGTGTTATCGTAAGAGATTTTGAACAACTTTCTAATACAACTACATTCAGCCCGGCTCCTTCTAATGGTTCAAGCAAAACAAGACTGATCGGTTTGTATGGTGATGTTTCTCTCAGCTACAAAAGTATTTTCACTGCTAACCTAACATTAAGAAATGACTGGTCATCTACTTTCAAACCTGGAAGAAACTCTTATCTCTATTCTGGTTATGGTGGTTCTATTAACCTGACCGAACTGATGCCTACACTTAAAAATAAGGTGATCGACAATATCAAGATTCGCGGCAACCACGCAAAAGTGGGTAAGGCTGGTGGAGATTTCGTTTACTCTACTGATTCATATTTTGGTGGTGCTGGTTCAGCAGATGGTTTCGGTCCAACGATCGCTTTCCCTTTCAATGGTATCCAGGGTTTCACGCTGAGCAACTCTGCGGGTAATCCATTCCTGCGTCCTGAGTTCACTACCAATAAAGAGATCGCAATTGAAGTAGCACTATTTAAAAATCGTATTAATTTTGAATTTACTACCTATAGGCAGTCATCTACCGACCTGATCTTCGCAGTTCCCGTTTCTGCTGCATCTGGTATTACTTCTAAAGTGCAGAATGCAGGTAACCTATCCAATAAGGGTAAAGAATTTACGCTAAACCTTGTTCCTATAAAAAGCAAAGCATTCCAGTGGGATATCAATTTCAACTATACCCAGTTCAAGAGTACGGTTGATCAACTGGCTCCTGGTGTAACGAATATCTTCCTTGGAGGATTCACAACTCCGAACATTCGCCTGGTAGTAGGTGATGAGTATGGCCAGATCTATGGTAACGCTTATCAGCGTGATGTAAAGACCGGCAAGATCATCGTGGGTGCCAATGGTCTTCCTTTGATCACCTCAGGTGTACAGAAGATCGGTAATCCAAATCCTAAATATTCAATGGGTATGACCAATACCTTTACCTGGAGTGGTTTCTCTCTTTCCGTGCTGATGGAATACAAAAAAGGCGGTCAGATCTATTCCCGTAACATTGCCGATTTGCGGCGTAACGGTGTAGCTAAAGAAACAGCTGAGTTCCCTCGTTATGATGCAGCCAACGTATTGCAGAAGCCTTATATCTTCGATGCAGTATATGCAAATGGTACACCTAACACTACCTACTTATCTGCACAGGATTATTATGGTAACAGTGGCAAATACGCAGCTGCTGAAGGATTTATTATTGAAACCACCTGGTTCCGTGTAAGAGAAGCCAACTTCTCTTATTCTATACCATCAGGTATGCTGAAGAAAACACCTTTTAGCCGCGCTGAGTTTTCTGTATATGGACGTAATCTTTATCTGCATGCTCCTAATTACCCTCACCTGGATCCGGAACAAAATGCATTGGGTATCTCCAACGCACAAGGTCTTGAATTCAATGCGCTGCCACAAACACGCACGATGGGTATGGGTATTAAATTGATCTTTTAATTAACAACAAACAACGATAAACATGAAACTCAGATTAAATAAATTCACTGTACTGCTTGCAGGTATCGTGCTGTTTGGCTCCTGTAAAAAAGATCTGGACATCAATAAGGATCCGGACAGGATACCTGACTCCAATAGCCCGATTGCCCAATTGCTGACTTCTGCTCAGGTGAACCTGGGATTTGAAGGCGGATCAGACTTATATCGGTATTCGACTCTGCTTATTCAGCAAATGAGCGGCTATGCCTCGCAGCCTAACCAGACTTATGATTACTACCGTCACAACATTACAGGTAGTGATCTGAATAATCTCTGGAGCAGTATGAATGCTACTACCTTGAGTGATCTGGAACTGATCATTAAACAAGGTTCCGCCAGTCCTTACTATACAGGTATTGCTAAAGTGCTGAAAGCATACGAATATTCTCTGATGGTAGACACCTGGGGAGATATTCCTTATTCTCAGGCTCAGCAGCTTACTGGTAACACGCAGCCTGGCTATGATGATGATGCGACCATTTATCCAAAACTGAACCAATTACTGATCGATGCAGTAACTGATCTTAATGCTAGTTCCAGCGCATTGACACCAGGAACTAACTCTGTGATGTATACAGGCACATATGCTACTATAAAGACCAACTGGATCAAACTGGCTAATACGCTTCGCCTGCGTTTATTCCTGCACTATAGCAAGATAAACCCAAGCTTCGCTGTTTCTAATATTACTACACTCGTTAATAGCGGTGCTTTATTCTTCGCATCTAATGCGGATAATTTCTCAATGCCTTTCTTTGATGTTGCTAACCAGAGAAACCCGATTTCTCAATTTGAGGTTAGCCGTCCAAACTATTTGTTCGCAGATCAGGCTATGGTTGGTTTAATGAGTGCTAAACTGGATCCACGTCGTCCTTATTATTTCACTTCTTTTCCATACCAGGGAATTCCTTTGCCGATCACAGTTAATACTTCCGCTGCAACTGTTGCTGGTAATGTGCTGAACTTTGCAAGTACAACAGGTATCGCTGCCAATATGATCCTTTCTGGTGTGAATATCCCTTATGGCACAACGGCTACCGCAGTTACTGCAACTACTGTAACGCTAAGCAATAATGTTACTGGTGCAGGTGTAGGTTCAGGTGCTGCAGTTGTTGCTGCTCCTGCAGTGTTTACCGCCGTTTCTGCAATTGCACCTCCTGCGGCTCCAAACAATAACTATAGCCGGATACATACTTATCTGCGTGGTGGCGTTACGGCTGGTGCTGCTCCTCCATTCGTATATTCTGGTGCAGCTTCAATTCGTATGATGACCTTCGCTGAATATAATTTCATTCGCGCTGAAGCCGCTTTATCAGGTGCTCCGGGCAGTGCCCAAGCGTTCTTTACTGCAGGTATCACTGCCTCTATGCAAGATGTTGGTGTCAATGCGAATGATATTGCTGATTACCTGACTCTTTATGGATCACTGACTGGAACAACTGCACAGCAATTGCGTCAAATTGCAGAAGAAAAATATGTAGCGCTGTTTGGAGTTTCCGTAGAACCATGGAGTAATTGGAGAAGAACTGGTTACCCTGTATTAAGTATTCCAACAAACTCTCTTACAGGTGCTATTCC
>JAYTXP010000172.1:0-6375 GCA_043742885.1 Chitinophagaceae bacterium
AAGCGAATAATTACAGCGAGCTTTCTAATGTGGCACAGAGAAGAGGCGATATGGAAAAAGCATTTGAATATTATAACAAATGGAACCGCTATCGCGATAGTCTTTTCAACCTGGAGAGAAATAAAGAATTACAACGTTTGAATTCGCAATTTGAATCTGCCCGAAAAGAACAACAGATAAAAGATCAGAAACAACGGATCCGCCTGCAGAATCTATTATTCCTGGGCCTCGGTATTTTGATTCTGCTGGCTGTATTGCTTGTATTTTCTTCTTATAAGAGATACCGCTTAAAAAAAGAAACGCAGCTGCAGGTGGAAATTATGAAACAGCAGGACCTGAAAGTGAAAGCAGTAATGGAAGCGGAAGAAAATGAAAGGCAACGAATCGCTCAGGATCTTCATGATGGTATTGGTCAAATGATGAGTGCGGCGAAAATGAATCTTTCTGCTTTTGAATCAGGCATGTCTGAAATGAAGGAGGATCAAAAAACGAATCTGGAAAAAATAATCAGCCTGGTAGATGAAAGTTGCCGTGAGTTAAGAACCGTTTCTCACATCATGATGCCAAACGCGTTGCTGAAAAATAATCTTGCTACAGCGATTAAAGATTTTGTAAGCAAGCTCAGTGGTCGTGAACTGGAAGTACATGTGTATACTGAAGGATTGGATCAGCGTTTTGATTCAAATTTTGAAACCATGCTTTATCGTGTGGTGCAGGAATGTGTACATAATGCCATCAAACATGCGCAGGCTACTACGCTTGATATTTCTATGGTTGGAGATAAAGTCGGCATCACAGGTACAATTGAAGATAACGGCAAAGGATTCGATATTCATTCCGAAGCATTCGATGGTATCGGACTTAAGAATATCCGCACCCGTATAGCTTATTTAAAAGGAACAGTTGATATTGACTCTTCCCCCGGAAGAGGGACGGTGGTGGCGTTTTATGTACCTGTTGAGAGAGAGGGTTGAGAGGTTGAGGATGCTGAGTTCAATAATAGTCTGATTTATATAACACTATAATTATCAATTAATTAATCATTTTTCTGGGCTGCACTATTTCAATAAACCCCTCAACCCCTCAACCTTTAAACTTGTCTTTAACAATTCCCCAACGATAAACCACCCATTTCCCGCATCCTGTTTATGTCAACGAATTTTGACGACCAACCAAATCAATTGTATGTATTCCCAAATCACTAATCATGCAAACAGCATGAAACCGGCAAACAGAATCAGTAAAGAAAAAATTACCCTTGGTATTGTAGATGATCACCAGATCGTGATCGACGGACTTATTTCCCTGCTTAAAGGAAATGATCGTTTTGATTTTTCTTTCGCTACTACCGACTCAACCCGTGTAATGGATCATATCAGTGAGCAGCGTATTGATATTCTGCTTACCGATATTATGATGCCTTCCTTAACCGGAGATCAACTGGCAAAACAGGTGAGACAAAAATATCCTAATGTAAAGATCCTTGCTCTCTCCATGAGCGGACAGGGTGACCTGGTTAATGAGATGATCGAAGATTCAGACATCGCCGGTTATGTATTGAAGAATGTAGGTCAGCAGGAACTTTTATCTGCCCTTGAAAAGATTGCAGGTGGAGGCATTTATTTCAGTGATGAAGTATTGGAAGAACTGGAAAGAAACAGTCGCAGAAAGAAAAAAAATGAAGACGCTCACCTTACAGATCGTGAGATTGAGATCATTGGTCTTATCGAAAAAGAATACAATAATAAAATGATCGCCGAATCACTTTATATATCAGAGCGCACCGTAGAAACTCACCGTAAGAATATATTCAGGAAAACCTGCACCAATTCGGTGATCGGCCTGGTAAAATATGCATACGAACACAAGCTAATAAATTAGTAAGTATGGCAGACTAATTTTCCTACCTTAGGCAATAATGTATTCGCATGAAAAGAACCATCACATTATTGCCATTAGTTTTATACGCAATAGCCGTTTTCTCCCAGGTAAATGAATCGCAGTTCAGTTCGCTGAAATGGAGGATGATCGGTCCCCACCGCGGCGGAAGAACCGTTGGCGCTGTTGGCGTTCCTCAGCAACCGAATGTTTTTTATATAGGCGTAAATAATGGTGGCGTATGGAAGACCACTGATTTCGGGCGTACCTGGAATCCGGTCTTCGATGATCAATCCACCGGGTCCATTGGCGATGTGGCAGTGGCTCCTTCCGATCCCAATATTCTTTATGCCGGTAGCGGAGAAGGATTACAACGTCCTGATCTTTCCGTAGGCAATGGAATGTACCGTTCCCCTGATGCAGGAAAAACATGGCATTGGCTGGGATTAAAAGAAGTGCAGCAGATTGGCGGACTAGCTATTCATCCACTCAATCCAAATATTGTATTTGTTGCCGCACTGGGTCATCCATATGGTCCAAATCCCGAACGGGGCGTATATCGTTCCAACGATGGAGGGAAAACATGGACCAAGACTCTTTTTATCGATGAGAACACTGGAGCGATCCAGGTAAGTTTTGATCCAAATGATCCTACTATTTTATATGCTGATATGTGGGCAGGCCGGCAGGGTCCCTGGGAAAATGGCGCATGGAATGGAAAGAACAGTGGACTATTTAAATCTACAGATGGTGGTAATACCTGGAAAAAATTAACCAATGGATTACCTTCTACCGAACAGGGTCTGGGCAGAATAGGATTTTGTATAGCACCTTCCAATAGTAAAAGAATATATGCAACAGTAGATGCCGGCAAAGAAGGAGGTATTTATCGAAGTGATGATGCAGGTGAATCATGGAAAAAAATTCAACCCGATAATCGCTTCTGGGGCCGGGGATCCGACTTCGCGGAAATAAAAGTAGACCCTAAAAATCAGGATATTGTTTATACAGCCAATGTAGTAACCTGGAGATCGGAAGATGGTGGTTATAACTGGAAAGCATTTCGTGGAGCGCCCGGTGGTGATGATTACCATCGCATCTGGATCAATCCAAACGATTCAAAAATAATATTGATAGCAAGTGACCAGGGAGCAATCATCACCGTAAATGGTGGAGAAAGTTTTTCCTCTTGGTATAATCAACCAACTGCCCAGTTTTATCATGTCTCTACAGATAATTCATTCCCTTATAATGTGTTTGGAGGTCAGCAGGAAAGTGGAAGCGTAGGTATTGCTTCCCGTGGAAATGATGGCGCCGTTACCTTTCGTGAATGGCACCCAGTAGGGGTGGAAGAATATGGTTATGTAGCGGTGGATCCTCTAGATAACAATATTATTTATGGCGGAAAAATTTCTCGCTTTGATAAACGAACAGGACAAGTACAGAATATTTCTCCGCAATTAGGAAGAAGAGGCGATTATCGCTTTCTCCGCACTGCCCCGGTATTGTTCAGTCCCATTGATAAAAAGACACTTTATTTCGCGGGAAATGTACTTTTCAAAACCACGACCGGAGGAAAAACATGGGAGGTCATCAGCCCCGATCTTAGCAGGGAAGCATGGGATATACCAGCAAGTGTTGGCATTTATACAAATGCAGAAATGAAATCTATGCCAAGAAGAGGAGTGATTTATACCATTGCTCCTTCTTTCAAAGACATCAATACCATTTGGTGCGGAACAGATGATGGATTGATTCATCTTACCAGGGATGGGGGTAAGCATTGGACCAATGTAACTCCGCCTTCTATTAGCAGTTGGAGCAAGGTCTCACTGATGGAGGCAAGTCATTTTGATAATAACACAGTTTATGCAGCAGTAAATCGTATTCGTTGTGATGACATGAAGCCATATATTTATAAAACTAATGATGGTGGCAAAACATGGATGGAGATCGTAAATGGATTACCGGAAGATCCTATCAATGCAGTAAGAGAAGACCCGAATACAAAAGGATTATTATATGCAGGAACTGAAACCTCCATTTATTTTTCTCTGGATGATGGAGGGCATTGGCAATCATTAAGACAAAATATGCCAGCCACATCCATTCGTGACCTGGTGATCAAAGACGATGATATTGTGGTAGGTACCCATGGCAGAAGTTTTTGGATCATGGATAATATTAGTTTATTAAGACAGCTGGCTCGTGAAAAAATAGCAGGTAATTATTTATTCAAACCAGCAACAGCAACGCGTGTTCGCTGGAGCATGTACACAGATACTCCCTTACCACAGGAAGAACCTGCAGGTGAAAATCCTCCTGATGGTGCCATTATTGATTATTATCTCATCAATAAATCAGCTGATGTTCAACTGGATATTTTTGAAAAAGGAGGAGGCCGGCTTATACATCATTATAGTAACAGGGATACAATTTACAAGACAGGTCCATTAAATATTCCGCTTTACTGGATAAGACCGCAAAAGATCTTGTCCACAGAGCCGGGTCATCATCGCTTTTGCTGGGATATGAAGTATCAACCATTGAATCTTCCACCCTCCTATCCTATTGGGGCAAATTATATGAATACGGCACCTGAATCTACTTCACCCTGGGTAATGCCTGGAATCTATATGGTACAATTAACAGTCGATGGGAAAAATTTCGAAAAAGAAATAGAAATTAAAATGGATCCCCGCGTTAAGACGGCAGTGGCAGATCTTAAAAAACAATTTGATCTTTCCTATTCATGCTATGAAAAAAAATTAGCTGCCATGAGTCTTCTTAAAGAGATCGGAGATTACCGGGCCCGGTTAAGGTCACAAATGACAAATGCAACGGTTACTGTGGCGGATGATTTAAATAAAAAAGATAAACTCGCTAAAGAACTGGAAGAAACAGTTGGTAGGCTGAATGCTGGATTCGCTGGTTTATTCTCAGGTCTGCAGGAATCTGAATGGCCACCTACTGATATCATGATAAAAACAGAAGCTGAGCTGCAAAAACAATGGCTGGAGATGCTGACCCTGAAAAACCTTATGAATTAGATAGGCACATATCATCCGAAAACTGGGCCCAAACCCTTACTTTTGCATGGTTTAATTGAAAAATTATTCTGGTAAATCATTGACTACCACATGGTTTAATCGATTTAAAATCAAGCGTATGGCAGACATCTTCGAACGTTTATTAAAGAACGCTGGTCCTCTTGGACAGCATCGTGAAAGAGCGCATGGTTATTTTGCATTTCCAAAGCTGGAGGGAGAGATAGGAAACAGAATGAAATTCCGGGGAAAGGACATGATCGTATGGAGCCTTAATAATTACCTGGGACTGGCCAATCATCCTGAGGTTAGAAAGGCCGATGCGGAAGGCGCAGCTCAATATGGACTGGCCCTTCCAATGGGTGCCCGTATGATGAGTGGTAATTCCAATTTGCATGAGCAACTGGAAGCGGAGCTGGCCGCTTTTGAAAATAAAGAAGATGCCGCCTTGCTGAACTATGGTTACCAGGGAATGGTTTCCATTATAGACCTGCTTTGCAGCCGTCATGATGTGATCGTTTATGACACCGAAAGTCATGCCTGCATCATTGATGGACTTCGTTTGCATCCCGGCCATCGTTATGTTTTCAAACATAATGACATGGAAGATTTCGAAAAACAAATGCAAAGAGCCACTGCGCTTATTGAAAAACAAAAAGCTGGTGGAATTCTGGTGATCACTGAAGGTGTATTTGGTATGGCGGGTGATCAGGGCCGGTTAAAAGAAATAACCGAATTAAAAGATAAATATGAGTTTCGACTTCTTGTAGATGATGCGCATGGATTTGGAACTCTTGGAAAAACAGGAGCCGGTGCAGGAGAAGAGCAGGGCTGTCAGGATAAGATCGATCTTTATTTTTCCACCTTTGCAAAATCAATGGCTTCTATTGGTGCTTTCGTTGCTGGAACGAAGAATATCATTGATTATATCCGTTATAATATTCGCTCTCAGATCTTCGCTAAAAGTTTGCCAATGCCCCTGGTAGTTGGTAACCTCAAGCGTCTTGACCTGCTCCGCAGAAAACCAGAACTGAAAGATAAACTCTGGGAAAACGCGCTTAAACTTCAGGAAGGATTAAAGTCAAGAGGGTTTGATATAGGCAAGACCGATTCAGTTGTCACCCCCGTTTATATGGCAGGTGATATAGCAGAGGCTACAGCCATGGTGATGGACCTTCGCGAGAACTATCATATATTCTGTTCCATCGTGGTTTATCCGGTGATTCCTAAAGGTCATATCATCTACAGATTGATTCCAACTTCCGTTCATACCGACCAGGACATAAAGGAAACCCTGGAGGCATTTTCCGCTACAAAGAAAAAGCTGGATGCGGGTGAATATAAGTTAGAAGCCATTCCTGATATGGCAGAACAACACTGATATTTTCCGCAGATAAGTTTAAAACCCTATAGATAACCGACTATAGGGTTTTTGATTTAAGGCAAGTCC
>JAYTXP010000173.1:0-9648 GCA_043742885.1 Chitinophagaceae bacterium
TGGTCCTTATTTTTCCTGCGATCCTTGCCTGGATGCTTGCATTTTTCTGGCCCAAAAAAAACCTAGCCATTTTTGCAGGTGTATACCTGGTATTCGGCATTATGTTCTTTATGGCCAGATACATCATCCCTTCTCTTGATTTTCCGCAGGCAGTGGTAGAAAAACAGCAGGCCTTCCTTCAACTTAAGGGTGGTAATTCCAATTTACCCATTACCCAATTGAAGCCTACTGCTATCAGCTTTATCAGAAATACTCCCGAGGCTATTAATCTTTCTTCCATACGACCCTATCCAAGTGATGTGAAGCATATTCTTTCTCTTGCAGCGGCTATAGAGATCGATGTGTTATTAATAATGTTCCTGTTTTTATTTATGCTGCATCGGAGACCCTGGCGATCTCCAAACAGCCTGGTCTATTTTTGTTTGTTCTTTTCCTTTTCGGTCCTGATGGCCATTGGATTCAGCGTAAATAATCTGGGAGCCATCGTGCGCTACCGAAGCATTATATTGCCATTACTCATTATTCCCATGGCGGCCTCCCTTGACTGGAAGCGTTTTGGAATGCTACTTAATGGTGACATTAATAAAAATAATAATATTTAATTTTTTCTGATTTTCCTTAAAAAAGTCAGTACTCTTGGTTATAAATATCCATTTTCAGCCTAGTTTTCCCCATTTTTTGCAGGATGGACGTAGAAAAGCAGGTTTTTTGTAGCAAAATCCTTTGTTTTGCAAAAAATAACCTCTCATGTCTTTACGATTAAGCGCCATTAAAAATCTTTCTTCCCAGGTACTTCCAAGAACCGAAGCCACCTCCAAGATCACGGGTATTTTTAATAGTAATGTGTTTACCCTGAACGTGGCCCGCGAGTTTTTAAGCGATGAGGCCTATAAAAGCCTTCGTGCTTCAATTAAGGCTTATCAGAAGATCGATCGGGCTATGGCTAATCAGATCGCTAATGGTCTCAGGGCATGGGCAGAAAGCAAAGGTGTAACACATTTTACGCACTGGTTTCAACCACTGACTGGTACCACAGCAGAAAAACATGATTCATTCTTTACACTCAAAGCTGATGGTACTCCTATCGAACAATTTGAAGGGGATGCGCTGGTTCAACAGGAGCCGGATGCTTCTTCTTTTCCAAGCGGTGGGCTTCGCGCTACTTTTGAAGCACGTGGTTATACCGCATGGGATCCATCCTCACCTGCATTCATTATGGAGATCGGTGAAGGCAAAACACTTTGTATTCCTACCATCTTCGTTTCATACACTGGTGAATCATTAGACTATAAAGCGCCGCTGTTAAAAGCACTTGAAGCATTGAACAAAGCGGCTGTTGAGGTTTGTAATTATTTTGATAAGAATGTTACCCGTGTAACTCCCACATTGGGCTGGGAACAGGAATATTTTCTGATCGATGAATCTTTATTCAATGCGAGGCCCGACCTGGTCATGACCGGTCGTACAGTATTCGGTCATAACTCTGCACGCAATCAGCAGATGGAAGATCATTATTTCGGTTCCATTCCTGAAAGGCTTTATGCGTTCATGCGTGATTTTGAAAAAGAATCTTATAAACTGGGCATTCCGCTTCGTACCCGTCACAATGAAGTGGCGCCGGCGCAGTTCGAATGTGCTCCTATATTTGAAGAAGTAGGTGTAGCAGTAGATCATAACTCACTTCTCATGGATATCATGGATCGTGTCGCCCGTCGTCACAAACTCCGTGTACTGCTTCATGAAAAACCATTTGCAGGCATCAATGGAAGTGGTAAACATAATAACTGGAGCATGGCTACAGATACCGGTGTCAATCTGCTTGCACCTGGTAAAACGCCAAAGACCAATCTCATGTTCCTGGCATTTTTTGTAAACACAATAAAAGCGGTTCATGATTATTCCGATCTTATGCGCGCTTCTATTGCTTCCGCACAAAATGATCATCGCCTGGGGGCCAACGAAGCACCTCCGGCCATTATCTCTGTTTTCATTGGAGAATACCTCACTAAAGTATTACATGAGATAAAAGAAAGGGTGACAAAGAAAATGGATGAGGCAGACGAAACCTTGCTGAAGATCGAGATCCATAAAAGCATTCCTGAATTGTTACTGGATAATACAGATCGTAACCGTACATCTCCGTTTGCTTTCACTGGAAATAAATTTGAATTCCGTGCTGTGGGTTCTTCTGCCAACTGCGCAAACGCGATGACAGTATTAAATACTATTATGGCGGATACGCTGAAGAAATTTAAAAAAGATGTAGATGGTCTGATCGAGAAAGGTGATAAAAAAGAGATCGCCATCATGCATACCATAAGAGAGTATATCGTTGCCAGCGAAAAAGTTTTGTTTGAAGGTGATGGATACAGCGAGGCCTGGGAAAAAGAAGCGGAAAAAAGAGGGCTACCAAACGTAAAGACTACTCCTTTGGCACTTGACGCTATGATCACGGAGAAGGCCAAAAATCTTTTTCATAATAACCATGTCTATCTTCATTCAGAGCTGGAGGCACGTCATGAAATTGAATTGGAGAAATATATTAAGAAGGTACAGATCGAAAGTCGCATCATGGGAGAACTGGCTACCAGTCATATTCTACCCGCCGCGATCCGCTACCAGAATCTTTTGGTAAATAATATTCTGGGATTAAAAGAAGCTGGCCTGGGTGATGCTTCATTCAAACATCAGAAAAGCATTGTGGAAGAAATTTCCAACCATATCAACATGACCAGTGAGCTGGTAGAAAAAATGATCCAGGCCCGGAAGATCTGCAATAACATAACCGAATCGCGTACCCGTGCAATAGCTTATCAGAGCCAGGTGAAAGATGTTTTCTTTGATCAGATCCGTTATCATGTAGATAAACTGGAACTACTGGTAGATGATAAAGAATGGTATCTGCCGAAGTACAGAGAGATGCTTTTTCTGAGATAGAAGATCTACAGGTTGAGCTGTTGAGAAAATACATGGTTGAGCTGTTGAGCATATACAAGCCTGGCTGTATCCTCAACTTCTCAACAGCTCAACCTCTCAACTTACTTCATAGTAAATCCTTCCAAAAACTTCGTATTAAAATCTCCGCTGCGGAAACGTTCGTCCTGCATCAGCTGAAGATGAAAAGGAATCGTTGTCTTTACACCCTCGATCACATATTCACTTAATGCGCGGTACATGGTTTGTATGGCTTCCTGCCTGGTTTGTGCAACGGTGATCAGCTTACCGATCATTGAATCATAATATGGAGGAATAACATAGCCGGCATACACATGACTGTCTACTCTTACACCATGACCACCCGGCTGATGAAGCACAGTAATCTTTCCGGGTGAAGGACGAAAATCATTATATGGATCTTCTGCATTGATGCGGCATTCGATAGCATGGTTCTGTGGTATATAATCTTTTCCGGAGATCTTCTCTCCCATAGCGATCTTTATTTGTTCTTTGATCAGATCAAAATTGATCACTTCTTCCGTTACGCAATGTTCTACCTGGATCCTTGTATTCATTTCCATGAAATAGAAATTGCGGTGTTTATCAACCAGGAATTCAACGGTACC
Organism: Chitinophagaceae bacterium; assembly: GCA_043742885.1. Taxonomy (GTDB): domain Bacteria; phylum Bacteroidota; class Bacteroidia; order Chitinophagales; family Chitinophagaceae; genus JJ008. The sequence continues at coordinate 3,564 of JAYTXP010000173.1, forward strand.
TACGCTTTCATAATTGATTGCACCCGCTGCTTTTTTTGCGGCCTCTCCCATTTTCATTCTTAGTTCATCTGTCATGAATGGGGAAGGTGATTCTTCCACCAGTTTCTGGTGACGACGCTGGATAGAACAATCTCTTTCACTGAGATGACAGATTGTACCGTACTGATCGCCGGCAACCTGGATCTCAATATGTCTTGGCTCTTCTACAAATTTTTCCATGTAAATGCCATCATTCCGAAACGAGGCAGCCGCTTCCTGTCTTGCCGTATCATAAGCACGTTGCAATTCAGATTCTTCCCAAACAATACGCATTCCTTTTCCTCCGCCACCTGCCGTTGCTTTAAGAATAACAGGATAACCCATTTCCTTTGCAAGTCCTTTGGCTTCATCCACACTTTGCAATAAACCTTTTCCACCGGGAACCACTGGTACGCCGGCTTTAATCATTGTATCTTTTGCCGTGATCTTATCACCCATCGCATTGATCATTTCTGGTGTGGGGCCAATGAATTTAATGCCATGATCATTACATATCTGAGAGAATTTTGCGTTCTCTGCCAGGAATCCATAACCCGGATGCACTGCATCAGCATTAGTGATCTCTGCAGCCGCCATTAAATGCGGGATATTAAGATAAGAATCTACACTGGCTGGTTTACCAATACAAACCGCTTCATCCGCAAATTTTACATGCAGACTATCCCGATCAGCAGTCGAATAAACGGCTATGGTTTTTATTCCCATTTCGCGACAGGTGCGGATGACCCTAAGGGCGATCTCACCCCTGTTCGCTATCAAAACTTTCTTGAACATTGATTTCAGTTAGTTGTTAGGTAAGGAATTATTCCATTATGCTGGTTCTACCAGGAACAAAGGCTGATCATATTCTACCGGGGAGGAATCTTCCACAAGCACTTTCACGATCTTTCCTTTCACTTCGCTTTCGATCTCATTGAATAGTTTCATTGCTTCAATGATGCAAACGATGGAACCGTGATTCACCTGATCTCCTACTTCTACCAGAATTGGCTTATCGGGTGAAGGACGACGATAAAAAGTACCGATCATCGGACTTTTAATGGTGATCAGGTTGGCAGCTGGAGTTTCAGCGGCCTTAATATTTTCCGCGGAGCCTGCGGGCAGACTGGCAACTGCAGACGGTGATGCCGATACCTGTACCGGCTGCACCTGAACGGGAGATCCCATTATCTGCGTTACATGTTCTTCTTTCTGTTTGATGGTTACTTTGAAATCCTTTTGTTCAATGGTCAGTTCACCAATATTCGATTTGTTGACCATCTTGATCAACTCCTGAATCTGTTTGAAGTCCATGTTTTTCAATTTAATTTCTTTAATGATATCCTGCCAGCAGGCAGGGGCGGCTAAGGTAAGTAAATCAAAATGAGAATAAGGCAGATATTGACCGTTTTTTGAGGTTTTAGGCTGTTTTAGCAACAAAAATGGCCCAAAATCGATGATTTTAGGCCATTTTTTATAAAATTTATCATTCTTATTCTTTCACTCTTTCTACATATTCACCGGTCTTTGTATTCACACGGATCAGTTCTCCTTCATTTACAAAAAGAGGCACATTCACTGTGGCACCCGTTTCTACTGTTGCCTGTTTCAGCGTACGTGTAGCTGTATCACCTCGAAGTCCTGGTTCAGTATAAGTTATTTTTAAAACGATCTTATCCGGCAATTCCGCGCCCAGTACCATATCGTTTTCTGTATTGATCAGCACACCTACCTCCTGCCCATCCTTTAAAAACTGCGGAGCGTCAATAGTTGTTTCAGGAAGGGCCACCTGCTCAAAAGTTTCATTGTCCATAAAATTGTAGCCAGTATCATCCTTATAAAGAAATTGATAAAAACGTCTTTCCACCCGTACAGGAAAAATATTATCTCCGGAGTTCCAGGTTTTTTCAATCGAGCGGTTATTGTCTACCCCTTTAAGTTTAGCCCAGACCTTTGCTGCGGCCCTGGCTGTTTTGTTCTCGCCGAATTCCACCACGGTATAAAGACTCCCTTCCAAATTGAGGATCATACCCCTGCTGATATCTGATGTATTTGCCATAAAACGATAATAATTAATAGGAGTCGTCTCCCGGATTTGAGGCGGCAAAGATAATAGTTGACCCACGGACGGCAAAGAGAATTCCACACAACCCAGCCAGCGTTTTTGCCGTCATGGATGGTAAATAATTGAAAAATCCTTTTCTTTAGGTTATGAAACGAATTACCCTGATCCTTCTCATCTCCCTGATCCAATTTGCCGCAATGGCCCAACCGGGTGTGGCACCCTATACGAAGACCAAAAACTTTCCTCCCATTAGTCTCCTGCTTTCAGATAGTACAACTATTTATACCCGGGATAGCCTTCCTAAAAACAAATCGGTATTGCTCATTCTTTTTAGTCCCATGTGCGAACATTGTAAGCATGAGACCGAAGAAATGCTGCAGCATATCGAGGATTTCAGTAAGACACAGATCCTCATGGTCACTTCCCTTCCTTTCGATTCTATGCTGGTTTTTCGTGATCATTATAATCTGCAGAACTATCCCAATATTACCGTAGCTCACGATCCACATTTTTTTCTGATCCCATATTTCAACCTGAGCAATATGCCTTTCCTCGCTTTTTATAATAAAAAGAAAGAACTGATCTCCGTGCATGAAGGTTCATGGCCTATTGAAAATGTGGTAGCGGAAATAAACAAATAGGTCATCCCAATTCCTCATGGTTTGCTTTAACTTTGCGCTTCCGGAGAAACCGGTTCATTAATTTTTTTACCTAAATCACCTCTCATGAAAGTCACCGTTGTTGGCGCAGGGGCAGTCGGGGCCACCTGTGCGGATAATATCGCCCGCAAAGAACTTTGTACCGAACTCGTATTATTAGATATCAAAGAAGGCCTGGCAGAAGGTAAGGCTCAAGATATGATGCAGACCGCTACCCTTCTTGGTTTTGATACGCGCATCACCGGTTCTACCAATGATTATTCAAAAACGGTTGGCAGTGATGTGGTGGTGATTACCTCCGGTATTCCTCGTAAACCGGGAATGACTCGTGAAGAACTGATCGGCACCAATGCCGGTATCGTAAAAACAGTTTGCGAAAATATTCTGAAATATTCTCCAGAGACTATCATCATTGTGATAAGCAACCCGATGGATACCATGACCTACCTGGCCTTGAAATCTACCGGTGTTCCTAAACATCGTATCATCGGTATGGGTGGCACATTAGACAGCAGTCGTTTTAAATACCAGCTCAGCCAGCATCTTGGTTGCAGTCCGGCAGACCTGAACGCTGTTGTTGTTGGCGGACATGGAGATACTACTATGATCCCTCTTATCCGTCTGGCTACATGGAACAGCAGTCCGGTTACTAATTTTCTTTCTGCCGAACAGCAGGAGAAGATCGTAAAAGATACAATGGTAGGCGGAGCAACGCTTACTGCACTTATAGGTACATCTGCATGGTATGCTCCGGGAGCAGCCGGTGCAGCACTGGTTGAATCTATCGTAAGAGACGAAAAGAAATTATTTACCTGCTGTGTGGCGCTTGAAGGCGAATACGGACAAAAAGATATCTGTCTCGGTGTTCCAGTTACCATTGGAAGAAATGGCTGGGAAAAAATTCTTGATTTTAAACTAAATGAATCCGAACAGGCAGCGTTTAATAAGAGTGCGGAGGCGGTGAGGGGAATGAATAGCGTCCTATAGGACGCGTTGAGAAGTTGAGGGGTTGAGAAGTTGAGGATACAGCCAACCCCGTATATGCTATAAATAAATCGTATGCTTTAAGAAAATATGATTGAAATGAATTTTCGCTCAACTTCTCAACCTGATTTCAAAGCATTGCCTCAAAAACTTCCCTTCAAAATCAAAACTCGTAGTGGCCCTCGTGATATCCTTTATCAGGGGGCTTTTTATTTTTTCTTTTTCCAATTGAAATTTGCTGAAGTTGGTACTGAAATAAATTACACCATCGGGTGCAAGTAAATTAAGACAGGCATTGATCATGAACACATGATCGCGCTGCACGTCTAAAATATCTTCCATACGCTGACTATTACTGAATGTGGGCGGATCGAGGATGATAATATCATAATTGACGGAGTTTTTCTGTTTTAAAAACTGCATCACATCTGCCTGTATATAATTGTATTTATCTTTCTCATCTAAACCATTCAACTGCATATTTCTTTCTGCCCAGGTAAGATAGGTGCGCGACATATCGATGGTATCTACAAGTGATGCTCCGCCTCTGGCAGCATAAACAGGGAAAGATCCGGTATAAGCAAATAGGTTTAAAACTTTTTTCCCTTCAGCGATCTTTTTTACTGCTTCACGGGTCAATCGATGATCAAGAAAAAGTCCGGTATCTAGGTAATCGGTCAGGTTAATAATAAATTTCATTCCATTTTCTTCCACTATGAACTCATGCGCCTGTTCATCCAGTTTCTGGTATTGCCCAAGCCGGCCTGCTTTTCTTTGCCTTAGTCTTAGGGTAATACTTTCTTTAGGGATCTCTGTCACCGCCATGATCTCTTCCCGGGTTCGGTTCATCCATTGGGCATGTGTTTCATCCGATAATCCATGCTGGCGTTTATATTCCGCCACATAGAGCTGGTCTTTATATAATTCTATACATATTGGAAATTCGGGAATATCATGGTCGTAAATGCGGTAGCAGTCCACCCCGCATGATTTGGCCAGTTTGCGCCGGTGGCGAAATACTTTCGCCAAACGGTTGTGAAACATCAGGAACTTTTCATCATTCATTGCCGGCCCGGAATATTTTACGAAATTTATCGGCCAAAGTTAATCTTCCTGGCCTAACTCCTGTTATAAGTGTACGCGATCGTAGATATAGAAACCACGGGCAGTTATGCCGCCGCAAATGGTATTACCGAGATATCCATTCGTCTTTATGATGGCAAAGAAGAAACCGAACATTATCAAACCCTGATCGATCCGGGTCAGGCCATTCCCTATTATATACAGCGAATGACCGGCATCACCAATGAAATGGTCAGCGACGCACCCCGTTTTTCTACGGTGGCATCAAAGATCGCCTCGCTTTTAAAGGATCGTATTTTTATTGCGCATAATGTAAATTTCGATTACTCTTTTGTGAAAGCGCAACTGAATAATGAGGGTCATGTACTGGATTGCCGAAAGCTTTGTACGGTAAGACTGGGAAGGAAAATATTTCCGGGTCTGCCTTCTTATAGTCTGGGTAATCTTTGTCCTTCTTTTGGTATTACTATTCGTGATCAGCATCGTGCCGGTGGAGATACAGAAGCCACGCTGGCTTTGTTTCAATTAATGCAGCAGCATGATAAAGACGATCATATTAAAAAAAGTTTACAGCGAAATTCAAAAGAATCTTTTCTTCCTCCGAATGTTCCCAAAGAACAATTTGAATTGCTGCCCTATACACCCGGTGTTTATTATTTCCATGATAGGAAAGGGAAGATCGTTTATGTAGGGAAGGCCGCTAATATTCGTTATCGTGTAGGAAGTCATTTCAGTAATAATTCTGAAAGCCGGCAGAAGCAGAATTTCATGAAGCATGTATATGCTATCAGTTATATACTCTGCGGCACTGAACTAATGGCCTGCATACTTGAATCTACCGAGATAAAAAGAATATGGCCTCGGTTTAACGCGGCGCAGAAAAAATGGGAAGACATTTATGGCATTTTCAGTTTTGAAGATCAGAATGGTTATCGTCGTTTGGCCATAGATAAGTGTAAAAAAAGACAGAACCCGGTACATAGTTTTCATTATATAACCGATGGCCATACAATACTTCGGAAAATGATACAGGATCATGGTCTCTGTCCCAAATTATGTTTCCTGCAAAAAGATTCAGAGGATTGCAAACTGGGACTTCGAGAACCTCAGTCACCTCAATTTTGCAAGGGTGCCTGCCAGCAAAAAGAAGCTCCTGAAGATTATAACCGCAGAGTGGATCTCGCCATACAGGCATTAAAGACCCTTCCAAGTTTTGCCATTATAGATAAGGGATTAAATGGCGAGGATCGTTCCTGCATTCTGGTGCAGGAAGGAA
>JAYTXP010000174.1:0-4845 GCA_043742885.1 Chitinophagaceae bacterium
GTTGAAGCTGTCCATGGAGCATAAATTACATTGGCAGTACCGGCAGGACCTTGTGGACCAGTTGGACCAGTTGGACCGGCAGGACCAGAAGGACCAATAGGACCAGCAGGACCAGTAGCACCGTTAGCACCGCCAGGACCTTGTGCGCCGTTAGCACCGGCAGGGCCTTCAGGACCTTCTTTTGTACAATTAACGAGGAGGAAACTTAATGCGATCAATAAAAGGGAAAGTGAACTTAACTTTCTCATAGCGTTGTAGTTTGGCTTAATAGATTTATCAGCTTTAAAAGTAAGGGGATTCTTCCACCCCACCAAAGCCTGCTTAAAAGTAAGGGAAAAATCAAAATAACATGAAAAAAAAGAATTTATTATTCTGGATGACAGGCAGCTCAGGGGTCGGCTCCCTTCAAAAATCAGCAACTGACTTTCACATTAACTATATATTTGCCCCACAAATCATTTTTACATGAGAATCAAGCCATTTTTAACCGTTTTAGCTGTTGTTTTTTGTTTTTCCGTTCATGCTCAATTCCATAAAGGAGACCGGGTGATCGGCGCCTCAGTTGCCAGCCTGGTATTTAATTCCGGAAGTTCGGAAATCGCCGTTACCAACATTGGAAGTATCAGTTCTGTTATTAATAATCATAACATACTGATCAACCCATCTATGGGCTGGTTTATGGGCGAGCATTCACTGGTTGGAGTTAATTTAATACTGAATCCTTATGGTGGAAAGACCAGCTATGAGCAGAATGGAAGTACCTATCAAAGTGATAAATCAAATAGTTATAACCTTGGCATTGGCGGTTATTTTCGTCACTATTTAAAAGGAAAAGATTTGCTTCCCTTTTTTCAGCTTGGATTAAATGGAGGTTTAAGTAATCTGAAGACCAACGGCTATTTTTATGGAGGAAGCGGTGTTACTGCTTATAAACTTACGTATGACGGTAACTCTACCGGTGGAGGATATTTAAATGCTGCATTTACTGCAGGATTTACGAAAATGATCAATGAAACTGCCGGGCTGGATTTTTATGTAGGATATACTTATTCCTATAATAAAAATACATTCAAGAAGACAACCCTTCGTGATACTGGAAATAATGGAACCATTGACGAACGCCTGGAGAATGAGACCACCACCAAATACACCAATAATGGTTTACTGGCAGGGGTAGGTTTTCAGATCTTCCTCAGAGGAAATAAGAAATAACTACTCATATAAATAAAAAAAACCCCGGAATTCCGGGGTTTTTTTTGATAAAGAATTTCGATTATTTGTTCATCATTTGTTTCGCTTCAATACTAAGCGTAGCATGGGGAACAGCTCTTAGCCTGGCCTTGTCGATCAGTTTTCCTGTAACACGACAGATACCATACGTTTTGTTTTCAATACGCATCATCGCTTTTTCCAAATGATCGATGAAAGTGATCTGCCGGCTGGCCATCTGGCTCAGCTGCTCTCTTTCCATACTCACACTTCCATCTTCCATGGTCATATAACGTGCTTCATCCATATCGCCACCCTCGTCTTTACGGGTGATCAAACCCTGGAGATAGCCAAGTTCTTTTTTCGCAGCATCCAGTTTCTTCTGGATGATCTCTCTGAATTCTGCCAGGTCAATATCTGAATAACGCATAGTAGGTCCCTTATGATATTCTGTCATTTTATGATCCAAAATTGATTTAGTAAATTCTGGTTCGTATTTAACAGAGGACTTCATGGTGGTCTTAGGAATAATGACCTTTGAATGCTTTGGTGGTTCCTTCTTGATCACAGGCTGCACTTTTTGTTTTATGGATACCAGCGAACGTGGATCCACTGCACCTTTTTTCATTGCCGGAGGTGGCGGTAGAGGCGCCGGTGCAGGTTTAGGTGGCTCTGGTTTTAAAGGAGCTTTTGCTACTGGCTTTGCCAACGGCTTAGCCACTGGTTTTGTTGCAGGTTTAGGGGCTGGCTTTGGAGCTGGCTTTTTTTCTGCTTTCTTTACTACGGGTTTAGCTATTTTTTTCTTTGCCACAGGTTTTGGAGCGGATTTTTTCACAGTTTTCTTAACGGCTGGTTTTTTAACAGCCTTGGGGGCGGGTTTGGCGACCTTCTTAGGGGTCTTCTTGCCGGCTTTTGGGGCTGGTTTCTTGTTTGCCATAAATTACCCTTTTTTTAAAACAATCACATTTAGAGAACTATCGTTAATATCTATCGTTGTGCCATCATTTAATTCAGACAGGAAGTCCAGCTCATCAGCCAGAATTTCCGCGCAAATATAGTCTTTAAACTGAGCCAGTGATTCTTTTAGCCCATCAACTGCGGATACCTTTACAATGATCCGGTCCGTAAGCTCAAATTCGCTGTCTTTCCGGATCTTCTGAATTCTGTTCACAAATTCCCTGGCAATTCCTTCAGATTCGAGTGCCGGACTAATAGTAATATCAAGTGCTACTGTTAATCGTCCTTTGCTGGCCACGGTCCAGCCCGGAATATCCTCGCTGCTGATCTCAACCTCAGCAATTTGTAATATTACAGGTTCGCCTTCAACCAGCAAACTAAATTCTCCATCCTTTTCGAAAATGGCTATATCCTCCTGTGTAAAGTCAACCAGGGCCGATGATACTGCTTTCATTTTTGATCCCAGTTTTTTACCCAGGGCCACGAAATTAGCTTTCAATTTTTTTCGGATGAACCGGTTATCCGGATCCAGATATTCGATCTCTTTTACATTTACTTCCGCAAGGATCAACTCCTCAATTTTTTGTAATTGCCCTTTCATCTGCGGATCCAATGCTGGAATCAATACTTTTTGTAAAGGCTGACGTACTTTAATATTCACTTTTTTGCGAAGCGAAAGAACCAAAGATGAAACATCCTGGGCCAGTCTCATTCGTTCTTCGAGCATCGTATCGATCATCGAGAAATCCGATTTGGGATAAGCTACATGATGAACAGAAGCTTCTTTAAATCGGTTGGTCACCGCATTCAGGTTTCCAAATACCGCCTCACTGAAGAATGGTGAAACCGGAGCGACCAAACGAACTACCGTCTCCAGGCATTCATATAATGTTTGGTAAGCGCTGATCTTATCTGCTTCATATTCTCCTTTCCAGAATCTTCTGCGGCAAAGACGCACATACCAGTTACTTAATTGTTCATCAACAAAATCTTCGATCAGCCTTCCTGCCTGCGTGGGTTCATAGTCATCCATATGCGCAGTTACTTTCTGTATCAGCGTATGCAGGGAAGAAAGGATCCAACGGTCTATTTCCGGTCTTTTTTCCAAGGGGATCGCTGCTTCGCGAAATGCAAATCCATCCACATTAGAATAAAGAGAAAAGAACTGGTAAGTATTATATAAAGTTCCAAAAAATTTACGCTGCACTTCTTTGATCCCGTCCACATCAAACTTCATATTGTCCCAGGGAGATGCATTGGTAATAAGATACCAGCGAGTTGCATCGGCTCCATAGTCTTCAATGGTTTTAAATGGATCCACTACATTACCCAAACGCTTGCTCATCTTATTGCCATTCTTATCAAGCACCAGTCCGTTACTCACACAGGTCTTGTAGGCTATTGAATCAAAGACCAGGCAGGCAATAGCATGTAAAGTATAAAACCATCCTCTGGTCTGATCCACTCCTTCAGCAATAAAATCAGCAGGAAAACTTTCTTTGAATGTTTCTTTATTCTCAAATGGAAAATGCCATTGAGCATAAGGCATGGCGCCACTATCGAACCATACATCGATCAGGTCTGGTACCCGATTCATTGGCAGGCCCTTTGAGCTTATCAGTATGATATCATCTACAAAAGGTTTATGCAGATCCAATTTATCATCTGCAAGTAATATCGAATTATTAATGCCAAGTTTGGTATCCGCCTTCGCTCCTTCTATTCTTAATTGTTCAATTGAGCCAATACATATTTCCTCTTCTCTATCTTCTGTTCTCCATATAGGAAGTGGCGTTCCCCAGAAACGGCTACGACTAAGATTCCAGTCAACCAGATTCTCCAGCCAATTACCAAATCTTCCTTCTCCGGTAGAGGCCGGTTTCCAGTTAATGGTTTTATTCAGTTCCACCATTCTTTCTTTAACAGCGGTTGTTTTAATAAACCATGCATCAAGCGGATAATAAATAATTGGTTTATCCGTGCGCCAGCAATGCGGATAGTTGTGTTCGTATTTTTCGGTTTTGAAAAGTTTGTTGTCTCTCTTTAATTTTAAAACAATCAGGTCATCTACACTCATGTAGCTCTTCAAATCAGGAATGATATTATTGACGCGCAGAATTTCATGTTGTAATTTGAACTCTTGCTCTTTCTCCGCATCGGTTAAGTATGCTTCTTTCACATAGCGACTATCAAGCGGAAAAATCGGGTCATTTACTTCATCGGTAAATTTACCTTGCCTATCAACCAATGTGAGCGAACCAATTCCATATTGCTTTGCTACCTTAAAGTCATCGCTGCCAAAACTCGGAGCAATGTGAACGATACCTGTTCCATCAGTGGTGGTTACAAAATCTCCGAGAACTACTTTAAATGCATCGCCATCGGTTGGTTGAGCGTATGGAAGAAGTTGTTCGTAGCGAATGCTTTCGAGTTTAGAGCCTTTGAATTTTGCAATTGGACTACCTCCAATTGCAAAAGGTTTTCCCTTTATAGGTTTTGCTTCTTGTAAATCTTTCCCATGAGGATGAGACGGAGCTACACCTTCCGGAACAGAATAAGAAATATATTTTTCTACTAACTCTTCAGCTAGAATTACGGTGATAGGATCTTTGTCAGGATGAAATGGTGAAACAACATCAATCGCAACGTAATTAATTTCTTTACCTACAGCTAAAGCTG
>JAYTXP010000175.1:0-17246 GCA_043742885.1 Chitinophagaceae bacterium
ATGAAAAAGGACAGAAGCTTCCTATTGGACATTATGTGATTCTTGCAGATTATTAAAATACTGCAGGGAAAAGAAAACAGGAGAAGTTTTTGATCGTGGTAGCCAGAAGGCTATAATCTTCCTTTTTTGTATTTAAAATAAAATACTTACTTTTGACGTTACTAACGTGATTCGTTACTATGATTCTTTCTTTTGGCAATAGTGAAACAGAAAAAACCTGGACCGGCACAAGAGTAAAAGGATTGCCAACAGAAATTCAGGAGATTGGAAGAAGAAAGCTCAGAATGCTTAATAACTCCATTAACCTGGCTGACTTAAAAATACCTCCTGCAAACCGATTAGAAAAGCTTTCCGGGAAAATGAGCAGTTATTATAGTATTCGAATTAATGACCAATGGAGAATAATCTTTAAATGGAATTCCGGAAATGCTTCAGTGGTTGAAATAATAGATTATCATTAAAAAATTATTATATGGCAAATCTTAAAAATATACATCCAGGAGAAGTGCTAATGCAGGAGTTCCTGATTCCTCTTGAAATCACGGCCTATAAACTATCAAAGGATATTGATATCCCGCAAACCCGCATCTCTGAAATATTAAAAGGCAATCGAAGGATCACTGCGGATACCGCACTAAGGTTAAGTCTGTATTTCGGAAATACCGCAAAATTCTGGCTGGGATTACAGGATGATTTTGATCTTGAGGAACAGCTTCATTTGAAAGCGAAGTCCCTGAAATTTATAAAATCATATAAGGTAAGGGCCGCATAAGGAAAACCGCCTGCAGGCTGCAGGCTTCAAGCCTAAAGAAGCTCAATCTCAAAACTTACCAGGTTCTTAAACATCTGAATTCTCGCATCGATCTCCGAACGTGTAACTTCTTTTAATCGGGTTGGACCAAATTTCTCAACACAGAAGCTGGCCATTGCGGAGCCAACAATAATTCCACGTTTCATATTTTCAAAAGAGATATCTCCGGATTTAGCCAGGTGACCCATAAAACCACCAGCGAACGTATCACCAGCACCTGTTGGATCAAATACATCTTCCAATGGTAAAGCAGGTGCATAGAATACATCATCGCCATGGAAAAGAAGGGCGCCGTGTTCTCCTTTTTTAATGATCAGGAATTTGGGTCCCATAGTCATGATCTGACGGGCTGCTTTTACCAATGAAAACTGACCAGTAAGCTGACGCGCCTCCGCATCATTCACCATCAGCATATCTACCTGCTTCATTACATTTTTCAGGTCATCCATAGCTGATTCCATCCAGAAATTCATGGTATCCATCACGATCAACTTGGGTCGTTGCTTTAATTGACTGATCACACTCATTTGAACAGCAGGGACCAGGTTTCCGAGCATCAGAAATTCAGCACCCTGATAACTATCGGGCACTTTGGGATTAAAATCAGCCAATACATTCAGATCAGTGATAAGCGTATCTCGGCTATTCATGTCTTCATGATAACGTCCGCTCCAGAAAAATGATTTTTTATCAGAAATGACCTCTACCCCATCCATTTCAACACCACGACTTTTCATGTCGGCCAGTTCATCCTGAGGAAAATCATATCCTATTATGCTTATTTGCTGAACAGGTTTTACGAAATTGCTGGCAGCATAAGCAACATAGGTCGCCGAACCTCCAACGATCTTATCTGTTTTTCCGAACGGAGTTTCGATGGCATCAAAGGCCATAGTGCCGACTGTAATGAGTGACATGATCAGGTATTATTTATAAGGCGACAAAAGTAATGAATATGACAACAAGTATAAACACTAACCGCTAAACTCTAACCCCTATATGTACCTACCTTTGCAATATGGCTAAATCAGTTAGAAAAAAGGCTTCTAAAAAAGACCTTATTCTTCAGCAAGCCTCACGCATGTTCAGAGAAAAAGGCTTTCCGGCTACTTCTATGCGTGACCTGGCTGAAAGTATTGGCATTGAGGCGGCCAGTCTTTATAACCATATACAATCGAAATCAGAGATACTGCAGGAGATCATCTTCCGCACAGCCAATGATTGCAATCTCCACCTGAATACTATAGAAAATGATGGCAGGGATAGTATTAAAAAAATTGAATCACTGATACGTTTTCATGTCCAAATGATGGTGACAAGATTTGATGATTATTATGTGATGATCAATGAATGGATCCATCTCAGCGATCCCTATCTGGGAACTTTCGCCAACCAGAGACGGAGTTATGTGCAGAAAATGGAGGCTATCATTGAAGAAGGCGTGCGCACAAAACAAATGAAACCTGTTCTGCCTTATGTAGCCATGCTAACCATACTTTCCTCGGTCAGGGGACTTGAATTCTGGCAGCGCAGTGTAAAAAAAATACCCGCCCAGGTAATGGAAGACAACATGGTACAGCACCTGATTGGAGGATTAAAAAAGAATTGATATGTCAATCCATTTTCACCCACTCATAGTAAAAGAAGTACGGAAAGAAACCAAAGATTGCGTATCTGTTTCATTTGAGATTCCGGCTGATAAACAAAAAGATTTCGCCTTCACTCAGGGGCAAAGCCTTACTGTTCGCGCTTTTTTAAATGGCGAAGAAGTAAGGAGGACTTATTCTCTATGTTCCTCTCCATTAGAAAATGAATGGAGAGTGGCCATTAAAAAAGTGGAGAATGGCATGTTCTCATCTTATGCCAATGACCAGTTGAAAAAAGGAGACAAACTGGAAGTGATGAGTCCGGTTGGGAAATTCAACTGCAAACTGAATGCTGAAAATAAAAAACATTACCTGGCCTTTGCGGCAGGAAGCGGGATCACACCTATCCTTTCCATTATAAAAACCACCCTGGTGTTGGAGCCGCATTCGGAGTTCACACTGATTTATGGAAACCGGAGTCGTCCTTCTATTATATTTTTTGAAGCGTTGGAAGGTTTGAAGAATAAATATATGGACCGGTTCAACCTGCTTCATATTCTTTCGCGTGAGAGAATGGATGCAGAGATCAATTATGGAAGGATCGATAATAATAAATTGAAGGAGCTGAATGCAGCCATTGATTTTTCAGGAATAGATGAATTTTTTATCTGTGGTCCCGAAGAGATGATCTTCTGTGTAAAAGAATTTTTAGAGGAGAATGATACGGATAAGAAAAAAATACATTTTGAATTATTCACTTCCCCTGGTGAAGCTTTTAAAAAATTAAAACCTCATACAGGAGATACAATGGCCGCAGGGCCCACAAGTCATATAACTATTAAATTGGATGGTCGCAGTTTTGAATTCGACCATCCCTTTAATAGTGAGGTCACAATATTAGATGCCGCTTTACAGCAGGGCGCTGATCTTCCTTATGCCTGCAAGGGCGGTATGTGCTGTACCTGCAAGGCTAAATTATTAGAAGGTGAAGTAAGTATGGATGTGCATTGGGGATTGGAAGATGAAGAAGTAGAAAACGGCTATGTGCTTGCCTGCCAGTCACATCCGAAGACGGAGAGAGTGGTGGTGGATTTTGATCGGTAAGACCCATTCACTAATTCACAAACTCACCAACAAGAATTCAGTAATTTTGTACTATTAAAATCTTAGAGAATGTCCATACAGGATCTGGAGAAAATATTTCAGGATAAGATCGACAACGAGATCAAAATTGAGCCGAAAGACTGGATGCCGGAGGCATATCGTAAAACGAATATTCGTCAGATAAGTCAGCATGCACATAGCGAGATCGTAGGCATGCTGCCTGAAGGGAACTGGATTAGCCGGGCACCTTCATTAAAAAGAAAAGCTATCCTGATGGCCAAGGTGCAGGATGAAGCAGGGCATGGACTTTATCTTTATTCTGCATGTGAAACTTTAAATGTGAGTCGCGAAGAAACTATCAATGACTTGCATAGCGGCAAAGCAAAATATTCTTCCATATTTAATTATCCTACACTTACCTGGGCCGATATTGGTGCAGTAGGCTGGCTGGTTGATGGGGCCGCCATTATGAACCAGGTGATGCTGACCCGAACATCTTATGGACCTTATGCCCGCGCGATGGTACGGATATGCAAGGAAGAAAGTTTTCACCAGCGTCAGGGATTTGAATCGCTGCTTATGCTTTCAAGAGGAACAGATGATCAAAAAGCCATGTGCCAGGATGCGATCAACCGCTGGTGGTGGCCCGCATTGATGATGTTTGGTCCGCGAGATAGCGAGAGCACCAATAGCGATCAGAGTATGAAGTGGAAGATCAAAAGAAAAACGAATGATGAACTGAGGCAGCAATTCATTGATATGATAGCCGAGCAGGTAAAAGTTTTGGGTATGACAATCCCCGACCCGGATCTTAAATGGAACACGGAAAGAAAACATTATGATTTTGGAGAGATCAACTGGGATGAGTTCTGGGCCGTGGTGAAAGGAAATGGTAAATGCAATAAACAAAGACTGGAAGCAAGGAAAAAAGCCTGGGATGAAGGGGAATGGGTGAGGGAAGCGGCGGGGGTTTATGCGAAGAAAAGGCAAAGCAGGGTTGAGCTGTTGAGGCCTACGGCGAGTTGAGGAGTTGAGCGACCAGGCAAATCATTTGAGTGGCCGCTCAACAGCTCAACTTCTCAACAGCTCAACATATAATACATAAACAAAACAACATTTAGTACATATTAACACCTACATACCATGAATCTCCCCCGCATATTTCGTTATGGCGACATTCCCGAAGACAAATCTGGTGCCACCATTATTTCAAAAGAGACCAAGACAGACTGGCCCCTGTGGGAAGTGTTTATTCGCAGCAAGCAAGGATTAGATCATAAACATGTAGGAAGTCTGCATGCAGCTGATGCGAAAATGGCCATTGAAAACGCGCGGGATGTTTACACGAGAAGAATGGAAGGTGTTAGTATCTGGGTAGTGGAAAGTAAATATATCACCGCTTCCAATCCGGATGAAGCAGGAGAATTATATGAACCGGCGGAAAGTAAAATATACCGTCATCCGACTTTTTATGAATTGCCGGATGAGGTAAATCACATGTAATACAATTATTGATTATTAAGGCCCACATGGAAAAGACATCACTTATTAAATTTCTCCTTCACCTCGCCGACAACACTCTCATCCTTTCCCAACGAAACAGCGAATGGTGCGGACATGGACCGGTATTGGAGCAGGATATCGCTATAACCAATATCTCTTTGGACCTATTAGGTCAGGCAAGAAATTTATATAGTTATTCCGCAACGCTTATTGGAGGAGATGCCACGGAAGACTCTTTAGCTTATATACGTAAAGAGCGTGAGTTTAAGAATTGTCTGCTGGTTGAACAACCAAATGGTGATTGGGCGCAGACCATTCTTCGGCAATATTGTTTCAGTCAATATCAATACTCTTTATATCAGCAATTGCTGAACAGCAAAGACATTCAGGTAGCGGCTATTGTTGAAAAATCCATTCGGGAAGTAGCCTATCATCTTCGCTGGAGCAGTGAATGGGTGATCCGCCTAGGTAATGGTACCGAAGAAAGTCACCGACGCATGTTGAAAGCAATAGAAGAATTATGGAGTTATACAGGAGAAATGTTCATTCCTGCAGGTTATGAAAATGATCTGGTGAAAGAAAATATGGGTGCTGACCTCGATAAAATTAAACAGGAATGGCAGACAAAGACTGAAGCCATTTTTGCTGAAGCAACTCTTCCTATGCCGAAAAACGTATTTATGCAAACCGGAGGCAAAGAAGGAGTTCATTCAGAATATCTGGGTTTTATTCTGACCGAATTGCAATACATGCAAAGGGCATATCCCGGAGCGAAATGGTAAAATGGTAAAAGCAATTGCCGATAAAGAAAAAATATACAGTTATCTCCATGAAGTGGTAGATCCGGAAATTCCTGTGCTGAGTATAATGGATATGGGCATTGTAAGAGATGTAATAATTCATGGCGAAGAGATCGAAATAGTGATCACTCCTACTTATACTGGTTGTCCGGCCATGGATATGATCCGCATGCAGATACGAATGCATCTTAGTAGTCTTGGTTATCCTAAAAATAAAGTAACAACCGTTTTATCTCCGGCCTGGACCACTGATTGGATGAGTGAGGAAGGGAAAAAAAAGTTGAAGGCATATGGCATCGCGCCGCCAAATCCAAGACCTCAGATCTGCGATGATAAATTATTCGCTGAGGCGGAGGCAGTACAATGTCCGCATTGCGATTCATGGCATACTCATCGCGTTAGTGAATTTGGTTCTACCGCTTGTAAAGCTTTATATAAATGTGATGACTGTGAGGAGCCTTTTGATCATTTTAAATGCCATTGAGGAAGGCCACGAATAACACGAATTACACGAATGAACAGCCAAATGAAATCATTAATGTTATTTTTTGAAATTGTATTTTTAGTGTAATTAGTGTTCTGTATTAATAATAAACTATGTCTTCCATTCTTTTTGAAATAAAAAACTCCATAGCCTTCATCACCCTGAACCGCCCGGAGAAATTCAATTCTTTCAACAGAGAGATGGCAATTCTCCTACAGCAAAAACTGGATGAATGCGCTTCGCTGCATGAGATCCGCTGCGTATATATTACCGGTGCTGGAAAAGCATTTTCTGCGGGTCAGGATATAAGTGAACTGGTAGGTAATGAGAGAGTAGAGATCAAACAAATATTATCCGAGCACTATAATCCTATTGTAAAAAGAATACGCAATCTGCCAAAGCCTGTTGTAGCCGCGGTTAATGGCGTAGCAGCTGGCGCAGGAGCTAATATCGCCTTATGCTGTGATGTGGTAGTAGCTTCTGACACGGCTTCTTTTATACAGGCCTTTAGTAAGATCGGATTGATACCGGATAGTGGCGGAACTTTCACATTACCTCGTTTAGTAGGATGGCAAAAAGCATCTGCAATGGCTATGCTGGGTGATAAAGTAACGGCGCATGATGCGGAAAGAATGGGGATGATCTACAAAGTTTTTGAAGCGGATAAATTTGAAGAAGAATCTAAAAAGATCGCAGCCAGTCTTTCTCATTTGCCTACAAAAGGATTGGCCTATACTAAACACGCGCTCAATCATTCATTTCATAATAACTGGGAAGAGCAGCTTGCATTGGAAGATGAGTTTCAACAAAAGGCAGCCATGACTGAGGACTATGCTGAAGGTATTGCCGCCTTCCTGGAAAAAAGAGCCGCCAATTTCAAAGGAAAATAATATGGAAAATAAAAATGATATACTGGCCCGTGAAGTAGTGGATCATATGATGGAGAATGACGCCTTCAGTCAATGGCTGGGCATAGATGTATTGGAGATCCGCGAAAGTTATAGTCGTATACGCATGACCATCCGTAAAGAAATGGTGAATGGTTTTGGCATTGTGCATGGTGGCGTTCCATTTTCTTTCGCCGACAGTGCTTTTGCTTTTGCCTGCAATAATCGAAATAATTTATCGGTGGCGCTGGATACATCTATCAATTTTATTAAGGCTGTACAGATCGGCGATATACTTATTGCCGAAGCAGTGGAGGTGCATAATGGGCGTTCTACGGGTTTGTATAATATTACTATAACTAATCAGGATGATGAGTTGGTGGCACAGTTTAAAGGACTTTGTTTTCGTACCGGTAAAAAATTGATGAAAAACGAATAACAAATAATGATATACCAATTCAATAACTACATCCCCGTCATTCATGAGTCCAGTTTCATTCATCCACAGGCTGCTGTTACCGGCAATGTCATCATTGGTAAAAATTGCTATATCGGGCCGGGTGCTGCCTTGAGAGGAGATTGGGGACAGATCGTTCTGGAAGATGGATGTAATGTTCAGGAGAATTGCACCATTCATATGTTTCCCGGAATGGCCGTACTTTTAAAAGAAGGTTCTCATATTGGTCATGGTGCGATTGTACACGGCTCTACCATTGGAAAAAATTGCCTGGTAGGCATGAATGCAGTATTGATGGATAATGTGATACTCGGTGATGAATCTATTGTTGGAGCCTTAAGCTTTGTAAGACAAGGCGATAATATACCTCCCCGTTCTGTTCTGGCGGGCAATCCCGCTAAGATCATCAAGGAAGTTTCAGATGAAATGCTGAACTGGAAAACTGAAGGAACAGCCTTATATCAGCAATTGCCGTCCCAATGTATTGAAGGACTAAAAGTTGTGGAGCCTCTGAGAGAAGTTCCTGAGAATAGAAAAATGCAGGAAACGGGTTATTCTCCTTTGAAAAAAAAATCCTAACTTAAATGTCCAAACAAATTCAAAAAGCAACCATATGGTAATAAATCTACGCATTTCAACTTTAGTTCTGGGTTCTCTGCTGGCGGGCAATCTGATTCAGGCTCAGGATAATTTCGTTTATGCTATCACCGATGTGCAGGAACAAAAACTCAACTGGAGCTTTTTACGCAAACTGGATCTCAAAACCGGAATTTACAGTGAGATCCTTTTGAATGGTACCGATCAGAGCATTACTGCGTTTGATGCGGCCTCAAGAAAACAAATGGCCTCCCCATTAATGGATGCTCGTTATGGCCAAATTGCCAATGCAGCTTTTGGTACCGGTGTTGCCGCTATAGCCTATGATAAAAAAAATGAGCGTCTTTATTATACTCCGATGCTCGTTGATCAGCTTCGATATGTTGACCTAAAGACCATGAAGGTCTATTATCTAAATGATGAGGCACTGACAGGTAAACCACTGAAGACCTCCGACCAGGGATCAGTAGTTACCCGTATGGTGATCGCTTCTGATGGTAATGGATATGCAATGACCAATGACGCGACGCAATTGCTTCGATTCACTACAGGTAAAGTTCCTACAATCACCGATCTGGGTACGCTTGTGGATGATCAATCCAATCAGAATATTTCTATTCATAATTCATGCAGCAGCTATGGTGGTGATATGATCGCAGATGATAATGGAAATCTATATGTGATATCAGCCCGCAATAATGTATTTCGTATTGATGTTTCTACACGCATTACAAAATATCTTGGCGCTATATCTAGTCTCCCGGATAATTTCACTGTGAATGGCGCCGCAGTAATGGCCGATAATAAGATCGTACTGGCAAGCGCCACTGTAGTAGGCACTTATTATACGATGGATATAAAAAGTCTGGTCGCTACCCCATTCATTGTTAGCAATGGCGCACTTCAAAGCTCAGATCTTGCCAATAGTAACCTTCTGATCTCTGGCAATCGTCCTAAACTCACAGAACTGGAGGGCCTTAAAACAAAACCGGTTAAAATTGATGAAAATAAGATCGGACTCTACCCTAACCCTGTTACAAATAATCAATTTGTAGTAACGTTTGGTCAGCTGGAAGCCGGTACCTATACATTAGAGTTAACTGACGCAACAGGCAGACAGGTTTTGCAACAAACCGTGACCATCACTGGTATTAATCAATCGCAGTTAGTGAAGATCAGCAGCGCTTCTTCGAAATCAATTTACCAGGTTAAACTGTTGAATGCAGCTAACAAATCGGTTTATTCTACCAAACTGATCGTACAATAATATTTATTTGAATAATTGAATTTATTTGAAAAAAGGTCCCGTTCTGAATACAGAACAGGACCTTTTTTATTTATGGTATCTTTGCGCGGTTCAAACATATATTTTGGAGAAAAGCAATTTCGTAGACCAGATCAGGATATTTTGTCGCAGTGGCCATGGTGGTGCAGGTAATAAGCATTTCATGCGGAATAAATTCACAGCTATGGGCGGTCCCGATGGTGGAGATGGAGGCCGTGGGGCTCATATTATCCTTCGCGGTAACCGCAATCTCTGGACACTTCTGCACCTTCGTTATCATAAGAATATACTGGCTGAGGATGGAGAAAAAGGTGGTAAAAATAATTCAACAGGTCATGATGGTAAGGATATTTATATAGAAGTGCCATTAGGAACCATTGCTATAGATGAAGTGACCGGTAAACAGGAAGTGGAGATCCTTGAAGATGGACAGGAAGTAATATGGATACCGGGGGGCAAAGGGGGCCTGGGTAATTCCAATTTTGCTACGTCCACTAACCAGGCTCCTGAACATGCGCAACCCGGACTTCCGGGAATTGAAGCCTGGAAAGTAATGGAGTTGAAAGTTTTGGCAGATGTAGGACTGGTTGGTTTTCCCAATGCTGGAAAGTCGACATTGCTATCCGTTGTAACAGCGGCCAAACCCAAGATCGCCAGTTACGCTTTCACAACTATCGTCCCTAATCTGGGAATAGTAGAATATCGCGATGGGAAAAGTTTTTGTATTGCAGATCTTCCCGGAATCATTGAAGGAGCCGCGGAGGGAAAAGGACTGGGACATCGTTTTCTTCGTCATATTGAACGCAATGCCGTCTTATTATTTTTGATTCCTGCTGATTCTGACAATCATAGAAAAGAATTCGACATACTGGTCAATGAACTGGAACAATACAATCCTGAATTACTACATAAGCAATTCGTTATTGCCATCAGTAAAAGCGATATGCTTGACCAGGAACTGAAAGACGCGATAGAAAAAGACATGCCTGAAGGGATCCCGCATTTATTTATCTCCTCTGTTGCCCAGCAGGGATTGACGGAATTGAAGGATGTTTTGTGGAAAGTTTTGAATGAGGAGGTGAATAAGTGAATGCCTGCCGGCAGAGGTGAATGGCAAACAGACTCTTGACTCCCGACTGCAAACTGCTAACTAGTAACTAATAACTCCTCCCAACAGTATCACAGACTGCTTTTAATAATGAATTAGCATCAGGCGCATCCTGCCATTTCTCCCACATCATTACTCCATTGGCGATCTGCTTTGCAAGGATAGCTTTTTTCTTTACCGTAGTTTGTCCATTGTAATAAATGACATAATTAGTAAACCCTCCTGCGGTAACTAATGCTGAATCAGAATTAGGCGATCCTCCCTGCGCAAGAATAGCGCGGAAACTCAGTACTGTATTAGATTGTGTAATTCCGGAAGGACGACCATAGGCAGGAATACCCAAAACACATTTTGAAGGTGGCATTCCGCGGGTGGTCAGCCAGTAATTAAGACAAACCTGTGCCAGCGTGAGATCACTATGTTGCCTGTATGGTGTTGTAGTACTGAAATCATCGTAGGCCATCACATTAAAAATATCCACGTAACTGAAAAGTTCAGACCGGATGGCATCCCTTATACCACCTGCATACTTACCCGGAGTGATCGCCGCAGAAAGATAATAACGTGCATTCCGGTGTAGTGAGTCAGAAAGTTCTTTCATCAGCAAGGTGAAAGTTCCATCAGTACCATCAGAAGTTGTTGGATATTCCCAGTCTATATCAACCCCATCAAATCCATACTGCCTTACTTTGTTCATGATGTCTTTTACAAAATTGTTTCTTCCTCCTGCGGTATTAGCCATATTCTTAAAATTTGTTTTACCATCACCGCTTCCGTCATTGATGGCTACAAATACTTTGGCATTATTGGCCCTGGCCTTATTAATAACCAATGCCAGGGTTGTTGGATTCTGAACATCTGTGGTGCCAGAGGCATTCACGCTAAAAAAAGCATAGTTGACAATATTGGTCATACGAAACTTTATATCCGGAACATCATTGGGATCGCGATAAGAAGGAAAATAACCCACCACATAAAATCCAAAAGCAGGAGGATTACTGATCACAATAAAACTGAAGGAAGAGACAGTGCTGCTGCATCCTGTAGCCGCGCCATTGGCATTTTTAGGTTGCACATACCAGTAATAGGTTTGATTAGGTGTGCTGGCAATTGAATAGGTATAACTTGTAGCCGAAATATTGCTGGCTATCACCGTGCCGGGAGTAGAACTGGTACCTAAATAAACATCATAACTGGTAGCCCCATTGGCTGCCGTCCAGTTTAGCGTTATTGAAGTGCTGGTCACAAAGCTTCCCTGCGCCGGACTCGCATTGGAAGTACAGGAGGGATTTGTTGGTACAGGCGTTGGGTTGGGAGAAGGGGTATCTTTTTTGCTACAGGAATACAAGAAGATGGGCAGGCAAAATAAAAATACCAGGCGGCTGGTTAATCGCATAAGCAGGTTTTGAATACGGAAAATAAGAAAAGTTGAGGAAGTTGAGTGGGTTGAGGGGTTGAGGACTGCTAACTAGTAACTCTTAACTCCTAACTATATTCTTGATCATCCTATAATTCCCCCTTAATCCCTAGATTTGTTGACGCTAAAAAAGCACATATGAAAAAATTTATTGTAACGTTCGTTTTGATCATCAGTTTTGTGGCCAAATCTTTTGCTGATGAGGGCATGTGGCTTCCGCTTTTGCTTGGTCAGCAGGTATATAATGAAATGGTGAAAAAAGGTCTTAAACTCACCAAAGAACAATTGTATAATATCAATAAACCTTCTCTTAAAGATGCGATCCTGATATTTGGAAGCGGCTGCACCGGTGAGATCGTTAGCGCGGAAGGATTGATCTTTACTAATCACCACTGCGGATATGATGTGATCGCCTCCTCCAGTACAGTTGATCATAATTACCTGGCCAATGGTTTTTATGCCCGTAGTAAATCCGAAGAGATCCCAAGCAATTTATCTATCCAGTTTTTGATTCGAATTGATGATGTTACTAAAGAAGTAATGGATTCCCTGAAAGGTTTAAGTGGTGCGGAAAGAATTGCCAAACAAAACGTTGTGCTAGCAGCCATCAATAAACGCATGAGTGATGATTCGAAGAATATCGAGACCAGGGTAAGCCCTTTGTTCAAAGGCAACCAGTTCCTGGCCTTCGTATATCAGCGCAATTATGATATTCGACTGGTAGGTGCTCCTCCTGAGAGCGTAGGAAAATTTGGTGGTGATACCGACAACTGGGAATGGCCACGTCATACTGGCGACTTCTCTATTTTCCGCGTATATACAAAACCTGATGGCAGTCCTGCCAAAAAAGGCGAAGCTACTACAGGTAATATTCCAATGAAACCAAAATGGTACCTGCCTGTTTCTCTGAAACCACTAAAAGATGGTGATTTCTCTATGATCTGGGGTTATCCGGGTGGAACCAATCGTTATGAAAGTTCTTATGGCATCCGTCTTTCTACCGAAGTGAACAATCCAACACTGGTTAAGCTTCGTGATGTTCGTTTGAAATATATGTTTGAGGAAATGAAAAAAGATCCGGCAACCAAATTGCAATTAGCATCTAACTATGCCAGCGTTGCTAATTACTGGAAATTTTTTGACGGCGAGACCAAGCAGTTGTTGAAATATGATGTGTATGGTCAGAAGACCACAGCGGAAGCTAAATTTAATGTATGGGCCAAAGGAAAGCCGGAATATGAAAATATTTTTTCTGATTGGGGAAAGGCTTATGATGCATGGAAACCCTATGCCAAATTGCGTATGTATATGAATGAAGGTATTCTGGGTTCACCATTGATCGCTTTCTCTGCTCAACTGATGCAATTGGAAGCCCTACTGGTAAAACCAGGCACGCCGGCTGCTGATGTTAAGAAAGCCATAGATGGATTGAACATGGCAAGAAAAACATTTCTGGAAGCAGAAAATAAAGTCTCCGATCAAAACATCCTGGCCGCAGTGACCCGCATGTTCTATGAGGATGTAAATAAAGAACAGCAACCTGTTGGTTTTTATGGCACCCTGAAAAATACGTATGGCCCACTGGATGATGATAACACTTATAAAAAATACGCGGCAGATGTTTTTAATAAAACCATGTTGCTTGATGACGCAAAATGGAATGCCTTTACTGCCAGCCCTGATGCATTAAAACTTCAGGATGATCCTGCTTTCAATTTCGCCTCTGCTTTTATGAAGAGCTATCAGGGTAAATATGGACCTCTTTACCAGCAATTCGTTGCAAAGAATGGAGAGTTTGGTCGTCTTTATCTGAAGGGTATTATGGAAATGGATCCTGTAAAAGCGAAGATGATGTATCCTGATGCTACGTTCACTATGAGGGTGAGTTATGGTAACGTAAAATCTTATCGTCCCCGCGATGCCGTATTTTATGATTATGTGACCACTTCTAAAGGCTTACTGGAAAAATACATACCTGGAGATTATGAATTTGATCTTCCTGCCAACCAGATCGATCTGCTGAAGAAAAAAGATTTCGGTCAGTATATGGATCCAACCCGTAAAGACCTGGTGATAGGTTTTATTACCACAAATGATATTACAGGTGGTAATTCAGGTTCACCTGTTATTAATAATAAAGGAGAATTGATCGGATTGGCATTTGATGGCAACTACGAAGCGTTAAGCCATAAGATGGCCTTTGATAAGGACCTTAACCGCACAATTTGCGTAGACATACGTTATGTTCTCTGGTGCGTGGATAAGTTGGGTGGGGCTACCAATATCATCAAGGAACTTAAGCTGATGAAGTAAGCTGATATTTTTATAAAAAAGCCATCCGCAAAACGGGTGGCTTTTTCTTAACATTGTGGATTGAAGTATCATAATTACATACTAACCCTAACGCTGATCTTCCCATTTCTACTGGGCGCACAGAATATCAGTGTCTGTACCGACCTGACGGTACAGCATAACTTTAAGCAAGAGCAGAAGTATTCGACCATTGGTCAGACCATTCAACTAAACTTCATGATCACTCCTCGCGAAGGGGTTTATACCTGGTTCACTTATTATGCCAATGGGAATTTTCATAACGATGTGATCGCTAAGGCAAGGTCAGTAAGCACGTCTCCACAGCAGATCGCATATCGAAATTCAGCCAAAATGCGGCTCAAGCAATTCTCCATTGGATATAAAAAATATTTTCTGGGCAGCAGCGATAATGAAAATTCAATAAGTCTCTATGGTTATATAGGTTTCGGAATTGAATTAGGTAGAATTACAAACACACATTCTGTAGCCATTGACAGTTCGCTATATGATCTTCCTGTGCTGAGTGGTCGGGCCAATTTTAAACGACTGACCCTGGATCCGGGAATTGGAGTTGACCATTATATGGGCGGAGATCTTTATTTTTATTCCGAACTGAGGTTATGGATACCCACTACCGATTATCCGAGTCGGTATATTTATAAAAATGACAATGCGCCATGGGTAGCAATGGCCTGCCTCGGTATAAGGATCCTTTTTTAATATTTCACATCAAATCTTCCTTCGGTCACATTAACAGGAGCGGCTGCATTAGTCGTTTCTCCGGCCTGGAATGCAAAAGTTCCTGATATGATACGGCTGGCTGTATCAAATTTGGAAATATTTACCGAACCTGTATAGATTGAAGAAGTGATCCATTCAAAAAGCGGGCTAAATTTTCTTTTTACATAATAGGCATAGCTGAAATTACTATTAGGGTGTGAGGTGTTACTGTTAAGAGTATAGGTACCCACAGAGGTTAAACCAATGATTGCTATATCAAATTCAGTCTCATTAGGAGATGAGGCAAAATTCTGAGCCGTCAGATAAAAATTGTTTCCAAGCAGACGGGCTTCCAGCAGGTTGCTGGCATTGATGGAACCAAAGCGTTGAGGAATCCACATCTGACCGTCCACTAAGGCTCCAAAACTATTAGCCCCGGTTTGGGTGACAGGAGGTAATTCTTCTATTTTCTTTTTGCAGGCGAAGCTAAGCAAGGAGATCAGAAGAAGGAGGGCGCCTTTATTCATAGAAAATTGTTTGAGTTCTTACGGCAAAAACAGAGCCATTTTGATTATTTTTATTAGTATGTCGAACAAATTAACGATAAGTCAGGTAGAACTTTATAAATTATCCATTCCGCTCATTGACCCCTTTATCACTTCTTTGGGAATAGATGAATCGGCGCATAATGTATTGGTGCGCATAACCACTGCCGAAGGACTTGTTGGCTATGGAGAGTGTAGTCCGTATATGCCCATCAATGGCGAGAGCCAGGAGACCTGTCTGATTGTAGGAAAGTATTTAGCTACTGCACTGAATGGAAAGAATGCGCTGAATATCGAAAAATGTGTGAACATCATGGATGCCGTTATTTATGGCAATACCAGTATCAAGAGTGCTTTCGATATGGCAATTTATGATCTTGCCTCTCAGCATGCAGGAATGCCATTGTATTTATTTTTAGGTGGAGATAAAAGTAAAACGATCATCACGGACTATACCGTGAGCATTGGTGATCCTGAAAAAATGGCTGCAGATGCGGTGCGAATAAAAAACTGGGGTTATCCCGCTATTAAAGTTAAGCTTGGAAAGAATGGCCCAGATGATGTGGAAAGGATCAAAGCGATTCGTAAGGCGGTGGGAGATGAAATTCCTATTCGCATAGATGCCAACCAGGGATGGAAATTGAAAGAGGCCATTGAAACACTGGAGAAATTGAAAGGGTATAATATACAGTATTGCGAAGAGCCTATTGCAAGATGGAAATTTATGAAACTGAAAAAGGTAAGAAAGAATAGTCTGATACCAATAATGGCAGATGAATGCTGCGGAGATGAGCATGATGTTGAAAGACTGATCGAGCTCGAGGCCTGCGATATGATGAATATTAAATTAGGCAAATCAGGAGGAATATTCAAAGCACGTAAGATGGCAGCCATGGCAGAAGCAGCGAATATTCACCTGCAGGTTGGGGCATTTCTTGAGTCAAGATTGGCTATGACGGCCTTTGCCCATTTTGCCTTGAGTAATCCTATGATACAGCATTTTGATTTTGATACTGCATTGATGTTGTCAGAAGATCCCATTGAAGGAGGAATACAGTATGAACAGAATGGAACCATTCATGTGCCGGATACTATTGGTTTGGGAGCGAAAGTGAAGGAGGAGTGGTTGAAATAATATATTTTCTAATAGATAACATTCTTTGGATTGGTGTCTCATACCACTAACGTGGTATTTTCTTTTTATTGGCAGCCGCAAAAACGAAAGCCGGCATTATGAAGCCGGGAAGCGTACATGCCTAAAGGCATCGTTTTGCCAGCCATTTATTAGATAAAGGCACGGATGTTACAATGATCATGAAACTATTGGGGCATAATGATTTGAAGACAACGCTTCGGTACCTGCATGTAACAAACAGGGATATGCTGCAGATCATTAGTCCCTTAGATGACCTGGCTCTTTAAGCCAATAGTATTTACGAAACTGCCTTCATGATTTAAATAATTATAGTAAATTGGTAATGAATATAAAACAAAGAAAGGCGAAAGGTTGGTTGGAGAAACCCTTCTTGTATTTCTGAGTTGAACTAACATCGCCTATACAGGCGCTGAGTTTGAGTTTCCTTTATCTTGTAGTTTATTTTTTAATCATTAAAACTACATTATCATGGA
>JAYTXP010000176.1:0-2256 GCA_043742885.1 Chitinophagaceae bacterium
CAAATAAGAAAGAGCAGCAGCTTAGCTGGGATCATGTGAACGCTGTGATCAACTATATGGTTGACAGCGAAGGAATCAGCTCAGATCGTTTCATCTTCAATTATGGCCAAACTGGTGGCGACTGTAACACAGTTGATCTCCGTCCGGCTGGTGAAGGCGAAAATGGTCCAAACACAGTTGAACCTCCACATCCTAACCTGAGAAAGAAATAAGAATTTACTAAGGAAAATAGAAAAGGCCTCCCCCGGGAGGCCTTTTCTATTAAGGACCTGGGTCTCAACCGTTTTAGCTTTAGTTTAATCTTAACGGCTCACATTTGGTCAGTTTTAATTTTTATGTAAGTTTTGCCCTTTATCAATTAACTTTGCAGGCCCTGAAGGGCAGAATCACACAATTATGATGAGGTATTCCTGGATCTTACTGTTGGCCCTTTTTATGGTATCATGTCACAGCAGCAAGAAAGCTGCTTCGGTCAAAAAACCGAGCAAAAGCAAGAATGTTACCAAGATTCTGAAAAGTCCGGATCCTGAGTATAAACTCAGAATGGCCGAACAGTTCTTTGTCAAGAAAAAATATACCAGGGCTCAGCAGGTCTATGAGGATATCATGCCTTATTTCAAGACCACAATGACTTTCGAGGATATTTATTATAAATACGCCTATTGCGCTTATTACCTGGAAGATTATCTCAATGCAGAAAATCTTTTTAAGACCTTCCTGGAGATCTTTCCCAATAGTAAAAAAGCGGAAGAAGTAGATTATATGAAGGCCTATTGTTTTTATATGCAATCACCCAAACCTGAATTGGATCAAACCAGTACAGTAAGGGCAGTAGGTATGATGCAGATATTTATTAATTCTCATCCAGGTTCTGCGAGAATAAAAGAAGCGAATGAAATTATCGATATCTGCAGAGGAAAATTAGAGACCAAGGAGCGCAATAGCGCACAATTATATTATGATATGGGCCAGTTTCGTGCGGCCGGTGTTGCTTTTGCCCAGGTATTGGATGCTTATCCTGAATCAACAAGGGCAGATGAATACCAGTTGATGATTATCAAATCGTTTTACCGTTACGCAGAATTAAGCGTGGAAGGAAAAAAAATAGAAAGGTTTGAGCAGGTGGTAACAGAATGTAATGTGTTTGCTGATCGTTTCCCGGATAGTAAGTTGAAAAAAGACGTAGACGATCTCATGAATCAATCTCAAAAAAATATAAAAAATTCAACCAATGAGCAAATTAAGACGCCAGCTTAGTGCAGGGTTTACCAACAACGTTGAAACACGTAATCTTGACGATATCAAGGCGAAGACTGGTAATCTTTATGAGTCCATTTCTATTGTAGGTAAAAGGGCCAGCCAAATCAATATTTCATTGAAGGAAGAACTCCATAATAAACTGGAGGAATTTGCGAGCCATACTGATAGTCTGGAAGAGATCCATGAGAATAAAGAACAGATCGAGATCTCCAGAGCCTATGAGCGCATGCCGAACCCGGCTTTGCTGGCTACACAGGAATTTATGGAAGACAAGATCTACCATCGTAAGAACGATACTGACCTGTTTAGCTGATCAGTTAAAATAATAAGCGGAAAGCGGCCGAAGGCCGCTTTTTTCATTTTTAGCAATAGGCAAATTGGTAATTTTGGAATATGCTTAAAGGCAAAAAAATATTATTAGGGATCACAGGCAGCATCGCGGCCTATAAATCCATATTTCTTACCCGCCTGCTGGTAAAAGAAGGTGCGGAAGTAAAAATAATATTGACCACATCTGCAAAAGATTTTGTTACACCTCTTACTCTATCTACGCTAAGTAAAAATAAAGTACTCGTGGAGCTGTCTGCCAACGATAGCTGGTCGAACCATGTAATGCTGGGCCGCTGGGCCAACCTGATGCTGATCGCGCCATTAAGCTGCCATAGCCTATCTAAGATGGCCCAGGGTCATTGTGATAATCTTTTATTGGCCGTATATCTTTCTGCTACTTGTCCTGTGTTGGTAGCTCCGGCCATGGATGAGGATATGTGGAAGCATCCGTCAACAATAAATAACCTTGAGAAAATCTCCTCTTATGGCAATCATATTCTGCCGGTAAATGCAGGCTCACTGGCCAGCGGACTGATAGGTGAAGGACGAATGGCGGAACCCGAGCAGATCATTGAGTTTATGAAGCAGCTTTTTTTTTTGGCCGGACCACTTAGAGGGAAAAAAGTGCTGGTTACTGCAGGTCCCACATACGAGCCATTGGATCCC
>JAYTXP010000177.1:0-24938 GCA_043742885.1 Chitinophagaceae bacterium
TTTTCGGATCTTGTTCACAGAAAAGACGGGCCGATTCGAAACATCGCATTAGTTATTACCTTAGTATAATAAATACGGCCTATGAAAGATCATGGAAACCTGAAAGATTTTATAGAAGAGACCAGCGGCCTGGTAAAAGAATGGGTAGAAACGCAGGTAACTATCCAGAAGCTGAAAATGGTGAAGACCAGTTCCAAAATGGCCGGCAACCTGGTATGGATGATCGTGCTTTTATTCCTGCTCTCTCTTTTTGTTATATTCCTGGGTGTTACTGCAGGTTACTGGCTGAGTGAAATAACAGGAAGTTATGTAAAAGGATTTGGGATCGTTACAGGCATTTTTTTTATTAAAATAATTGTACTTGTGCTATTGAGAAAAAAATTATTTATTGATCTGGTGATGAGGAGAATGATCAAGTCGGTGGTTGGGGAGGAGAGTTGAGGGGGTTGAGAAGCTTGAGAGTTGAATGTTTAAAGTTTAGTGAATGAAAATACACAATATAGATTCGTTGGAAAAGGAGATCCTTCGTTTGCAACTGCTGCAAAAAGACAAGGAACATAAACTGGACAAACAATGGGGTAAAATGCGCCAGCATTTTGGCTCCATGATCTGGAATTCTTTTCGCTTCAGAAAAGATGAGGACGAAAAAGAAGAGAGATCAGGTTTTTTCGAAAGCTTCCTGCGTAATGATAAAGTAGATGAAACCCTTCACAATATTTCCGATAAAATAAGCGGCAAATTATCTGATGTAGTAAATCAGTTATTCGAAAAATTTCTTAAAAAATAAGTCAGGCTTCGATCAGATCATTAGAGAGTCGGATGGTACTATGATAATTGATCTCTGAGCTAATTGAATTTGAGATCAGACATTGTTTATGAGTCTGCTTCAGCGCCAATTGCGCGATCTTTTCATTTTCAGCCCTTTCAATATATATATCAGGATACATGTCTATCCTTGTAAAAGACAATCTTCCGTTCACCACTTCTACTACTCCGCTTACCCTGCAGCTCAACCCATCTATTGAAAGCATTAATTTTTCGGCGCAGCCTAAAAATGTAGACATAAAACAGCTACTAAGAGAGCTCAGGAAAAGGTGCTCAGGCGACCATGATTTTCCTTTACCACCAAAAACAGCAGCTGTTTCAACATGAATAGTGCCATTTACCTCACTGGAGGTGATCATTCCCTTTTTTCCATTCAGCCAGATGACAGAGGCCTGAAACAGGTTTGTATTTTCGGACTGCTGAGCCATAGGGATCCATTTACTTAGCAAATTAAGCGATTAAGCAGGCCCTGTTCCAATGATGTAGCTCACCATATCTCTTGAAATTGCTCAAGAAGCTCCTTAATAAATTTTTAACTATAACTTCAAGTGTAAAAGAGACCCAGTCTTCATCAAATGGAGACAAAACTGGCTAAACATGAAACAAATTAAGATTCTCGTTTTTGCAATACTTTTTCATTCTACCCTTTTCGCCTCAGATAGTATTCGATTTGAAGCATTAAAATGGGCGCAGATCAAGGCCAAAGCACTGAAAGAACATAAAATGATCTTCCTCGATGCTTTTGCCTCCTGGTGTGGCCCCTGTAAATACATGGAAGAAAATATTTATTCTGATAAAAAGACAGCTGACTATTTTAATGCAAATTATATCAATGTAAAAATGGATATGGAGATCGGTGAAGGTCCAACCCTATCAGAAGAATTTAATGTTAGCGCTTATCCTACTTTTTTATTTTTTACACCAGAGGGAAAATTGGTCCATAAATTTGTTGGCGCCCTGGAAATAGATGAGTTTATTGAATTGGGGAAAAAGGCCCGCCAACCAGATCAACAATATTTCACCTTAAAAAATAAAGCTAAAGCCGGTTTACTGGATGATGCCAGTTTCCTTAGATGGGTGGAACAGGCAGATAAACTGGAAGATGATGATAAAGATGATCTGGTAAAAAAATATGTAGCAACTAAAAAAGACATTTTTGCGAATAAGGATATCTTAAACCTAGTGATTAATTATTCTATCAAATCTGATACAAGGGTCGCTTTGTTATTAAAAGAGCGGGCAAAAATATCTATCCTGATGAAATGGGATTCCGCTACTGCGAACCTTGAATTTTATAATATGGTCTTTTCCCATGCGCTAAAGTCATACTTAAATAACAATTCTTCTGTGGATTCTTTTATGGCAACATTCGGAAAAGTTTATCCGGCCCAGATGGAATTAGCACGCGCTGATCTCAAATATCGAATCGCCTTATTTGTTAAGAGTGATGCTCCGGGAGCCATGGATCTGTTCATAGGATATTTAAATGAAACAAAAAATGATGTCCCCTTACAAACTATATTCAGGTGGATGATAGATAATTTTGATAAGTTCGAAAAGGCTGAATTTATCAAATTGGATTCTGCACTACAAACATATAAACTCAGACCATGGGATGCAGATCAGGAGTGCTGGATATATATGATGCAAATCCTGGCTGCCGTTAAGATGGAAGACGCGGTAAAAGCAAAAGAATTTGCCAATAAAGCCTACCACCATAAAAATCTTCCGGAGTTTTATAAGCAGGATTTAAAGAAAAATTATGATCTGAAATGATCAACGATGTCTTTGCCTTAGGATGGCGACAACTTTTTCTAATGATTGACCTTTGGCTTGTAAAAGGACCAGGTAATGGAAAAGCAGATCAGCAGATTCATTGAGAAATAATTCTTCCTTATCGCTCATGGCTTCTATCACCATTTCCACCGCCTCCTCACCCAGTTTCTGTGCTATCTTATTGATACCCGCATTAAAAAGTGAAGAAGTGTAAGAATGTTCAGATGGAACTTCCTTTCTTCTTCGAATGACTCTTTCGAGTTCAAAAAGATCGAATGGGTCATTTATTTCATTAAAACAAGTATCCGCTCCTGTATGACAAACCGGACCCGCGGGTATCGCCTTCAGTAAAAATGTATCATGGTCACAATCCAGCAAAATATTTTCAAGGGACAAATAATTACCGGACGTTTCTCCTTTGGTCCACAGCCTTTGTTTAGACCTGCTGAAAAAACTGATCTTTCGCGAAGAAAGGGTTAGTTCATACGCTTCCAGATTCATAAAGCCCAGCATCAAAACGTTATTTGTGCGAGCATCCTGCACTATGGCAGGCATCAGGCCATCGGCATATTTATTAAAATCTGGTGTCATAATCTAACAGGTATTTTTTGTTCTGATAAATATTTTTTCAATTCCGGAATAGGTATTTCACCAAAATGAAAAACGCTGGCAGCTAATGCCGCATCCGCTTCTCCTGATAGAAATACATCCGCAAAATCTTTTTTACTTCCGGCACCTCCGGAGGCGATCACTGGAATGTTGATCGATCTCGCAACATCTCTGGTAATATCAAGAGCAAAGCCTTCTCTGGTACCATCTTTAGTCATAGAGGTTAAAAGAATTTCTCCGGCACCCAGCCCGGCTCCGCGTTTTACCCAATCCAGCGTTTTCAAATTTATTATTTCACGACCTCCATGGGTGCTAACCATCCATTGATGATTTACAAAATTTGTATCTACCGCAAGCACCAGGCATTGTGATCCAAATTGAGTGGCAATTTCACTTATCAATTGCGGATTATTTACGGCCGCTGTGTTGACAGAAATTTTATCTGCGCCATTTTCCAGTAATATGGCCACATCCTCTACAGAATAAATTCCTCCTCCAACTGTAAAAGGAATATTGATATGCGTTGCAATGGAATGAACCAATCTGGTCAGCGTCTTTCTTTTTTCTAGCGTAGCAGTGATATCCAGGAATACAAGTTCATCAGCGCCTTCATCGCAATATCGTCTGGCCAATTCTACCGGATCGCCCGCATCACGAAGCTGAATAAAATTCGTGCCCTTCACAGTGCGCCCATCCTTTATGTCCAGACAGGGTATGATTCTTTTTGTCAGCATTGTTCATTAAATATTTTAAGCTCATTAAGGCTGATCTTTTTTTCATAGATCGCCTTACCCAGGATCGCGGCCTCACAACCAATTATCGCTAATTCTTCCAGATCAAAAAGACTGGAAACTCCACCACTGGCAATAAGTTTAACAGAAGGGAATGCCCGTAGAATAGATCTGTACAGATCAAATGCAGGTCCCTGCAACAATCCATCCTTTTTGATATCTGTACAGAATATGCGCTCTACTCCCTGACTAATATATTTTTCAAAAACTTCCTTCCAGCTCATATTGGTTTCAGTATGCCATCCATGGATCATAATATGTTCATCTTTCACATCAGCGCCTATGATAAATTTTGCAGCGCCAAACTCCATGATCCAATCTTGTACTAATTCAGGTTGCTCTACAGCCATAGAACCAATAGCAACATAAGATGCGCCCAGTTGAAAAGCCTTTTGAATATCTTCCCTGCTTTTCAGTCCTCCACTGAAATCAATGATCAGATTTGTATCAGCAGCAATTCGTTCCAGGACATCCCAATTTCTGACTTTTGATTCTTTGGCACCATCCAGATCAACAAGGTGCAAAAGGTTGAGGCCATAGGATTCAAATTCCATCGCCACAATTAGCGGATCATCAGCATAATTCGTTTTCCTTGCATAATTGCCTTGTGAGAGCCTGACGCATTTTCCATCGATAATATCTATGGCAGGTATGATCATCATGATATTAAAAGAAAATTTTTAAGTATAATTTCTCCTGCGCCAGCTGATTTTTCGGGATGAAACTGAACTCCATGAAAATTATTTTTAGCTATAGCAGAACAAAAATCCGAACCATAAGTTGTTGTAGCGATTGTGTTCTCACACAGTTCCACGTAATAGCTATGAACAAAATAGACGAATTCATTCTCCTTAATTCCAGAAAATAAAGGGCCCTTTAATTGGCTGATATTATTCCATCCTACCTGAGGAACTTTAGTATTCGGATCAGAAAAACGTTTCACATTGCAGTCGAAAATACCCAGGCAATCCACATTATTTTCTTCAGAATATTGACATAGTAATTGCATACCCAGACAAATTCCAAGTACAGGTTGTGTAAGGTCACGTATCACCTGATCCAGTTTTTTATCCTGCAGGTATCGCATGGCAGTACTGGCCTCCCCTACTCCGGGAAATATAACGCGATCAGCGCTGCGGATCTTTTCAGGATCATCCGTCACTTCGGCAGCGACACCGATTCGTTCAAGAGCAAACAGTACTGAACGGATATTACCTGCATTATATTTAATTATTGCCAGTTCCATCAGAGCAAACCTTTTGTACTTGGTAAATTCATATTTTCCGGATCTCTTTTTACTGCCTGTCTTAATACACGGGCCAAAGCTTTAAATATTGATTCGATCTTATGATGTTCATTAGTTCCTTCGGCCTTAATATTCAAATTGCATTTAGCTGCCTCGGAAAATGATTTGAAAAAATGAAAAAACATTTCCGTTGGCATATCCCCTATTTTTTCTCTTTTAAATTCAGCCTCCCATACCAGCCAGGGCCTTCCACCCAGATCAATGGCCACCATAGCAAGACAATCATCCATTGGTAAGCTGAAGGCGTAGCGCCCAATTCCTTTTTTATCTCCCAACGCCTTTCCAAAAGCTTCCCCCAGCGCAATGGCGGTATCCTCAATGGTATGATGTTCATCAATTGCCAGATCTCCTTTTACATTTAATTGAAGACCTATATTTCCATGTCTTGATAATTGCTCAAGCATATGATCAAAAAATGCCAGTCCTGTGTGAATGGATGTGCCCGATCTATTATCGAGATCAAGTTCAATATGGATCTTAGTTTCGTTCGTATTCCTTTCATGAATGACAACACGGGGACTCAATGAAAGAAATTCATATATTTCCTTCCATTGGCTGGTCTCCAGAGTAACAGTCGTTCGCCATGTCTGTGAATCATTAACCTCCTCTGAGCCAAGAGAGCAATCATTATTAAGCCAGATCGATTGGCAACCAAGATTAGCGGCAAGCTGAAGGTCAGTTACACGATCACCGATCACATATGAATTTTTCCAGTCTATTGTATTATCGCAAATATAATCAGCCAACAAACCCGTTGAAGGCTTTCTTGTGGGTGCCTTATCTGATGGAAGGGACCGATCGATAAACACCTCATTAAACTGAATGCCTTCATTTGCCAGGGTCTGTATCAGAAAATTTTGAATAGGCCAGAAGTTTTCCTCTGGGAAAGAGGTTGTTCCAAGACCATCCTGGTTACTAATCATGATCAGTTCAAATTCATTTCTGGATGCCAGTTTACCTAACCATTGAAACATACCCGGATAGAATTCCAGTTTGGTCCAATCATCGATCTGATAGGTTGGAGGCGCTTCTTTTATGATAGTTCCGTCCCGGTCAATTAAAAGCAGTTTTCTCATGATTGAAATAGTTTAATTGCTTCCATCAGTTCTATATTTTCATCAGGAGTTCCTACCGTGACCCGAAGACAATCATCACAGAGGGTTACACGCGACCGGTCCCGAACAATTATGCCCTTATCCACCAGAAAATGCCATAGTAAGTGTGCATTCTTAATTTTTACCAGTAAAAAATTGGCATCCGAAGGATATACAATATCAGTTTGAGGCAGTGCATCCAGTTGAATAGCCAGCCATTCTCTTTGCTCAACTGTATGACGAATCCATTCATTGATAGTAGCCACTTCATCCAATGCCTGCAAAGCCATTTGCTGAGTGGCGAGATTTATATTATAAGGATATTTTATTTTATTAAAATAATGGATGATAGCCTCTGAGGCATATGCCATACCCAAACGCAATGCAGCTAATCCCCAGGCCTTAGAAAAAGTTTGCAGCACTATCAGGTTTGGATATTCTATGAGATCTGCAATAAAAGAACGTTGTTTTGAATAATTTATGTAAGCCTCATCTACAATGATCAATCCATTGAAATTATTTAGTATCATCATTACCGTTTCCCGGTCAATGGTATTCCCGGTTGGATTATTCGGGGAACAGATAAAGATCAATTTTGTTTGTGCATCGATGGAGGACTCCAGTGTCTCCAGATCAATTTGAAACATGGATGTCAATGGGATCTTTCTCAATGCAATATCATTTGTATTTGCGGCCACTTCATACATGCCATAGGTTGGAGGAAAAATTATGGCATTGTCTTTTCCAGGTTCACAAAAAATACGGAATAGCAGATCAATGGCTTCGTCGCTGCCGTTGCCGAGAAAAATATTTTGTATGGGTACTCCTTTTACCTGCGCTATCTTTTTTTTCAATTCCGTCTGATGCGGATCGGGATAACGATTATAGTTTCCGGAAAGCGGAGAACCAAAAGCGTTTTCATTGGCATCAAGGAAAATGGATGCATCTCCCGAAAATTCATTTCTCGCGGAAGAATAGGCCTTCATTTCCCTGATATTATTTCGAACCAGCAGGTTGGCATCAAAGTCCATAGCTCTTATTTAATTTATTTAATCTGATCTCAACGGCTTGTTTATGAGCTTCCAATCCTTCGGCCTCCGCCATTAGCTTTACGGCAGATCCTATATTTTGCAACCCTTCCAAACTTAATTGCTGGAAGCTTATCTTTTTAACAAAACTATCTACGGAAACTCCACTGTACATGGAGGCAAAACCATTTGTAGGCAGACAGTGGTTAGTGCCGCTGGCATAATCGCCAGCGCTTTCAGGAGAATAATGTCCAACAAAAACTGATCCCGCTGTTTTTACCTGACCGGCCCATTTTTCTGAGTCGTTCATAGAAATGATCAAATGTTCTGGTGCGTACAGATCAGAAAGCTGAAATGCCTTCTCCATATTTTCCACAATAATGATCTTACTATTCGACAAGGCTTTTTCCACCAGTTCTCTCCGTGGAAGGATGCAACCCTGTTTTTCTATTGAAGAGATCACTTTATAAGGAAGTGCCGGATCAGTAGTGATCAAAATTACCTGCGAATCAGGTCCATGCTCTGCTTGTGATAGAAGATCTGCAGCTACAAAATCCGGGTCCGCTGTATTATCAGCGATCACCAGTACTTCAGATGGCCCGGCTGGCATATCAATAGCAACAGATGTTTTCTGGACAAGTTGTTTTGCCAATGTGACAAATGAATTTCCAGGTCCGAATATTTTATTCACTTTAGGAATGGTTTCTGTGCCATAGGCCATGGCAGCGATAGCCTGAGCCCCACCCAATTTCGCAATCTTATTAACCCCACAAATAGAAGCGGTAAATAAAATAGCGGGGTGAATAGATCCATTTTTTTGCGGTGGGGTGCAAAGAATAATGGAAGAACATCCAGCCAGGCTCGCTGGAATGGCCAGCATAAGTAGGGTAGAAAATAATGGCGCAGAACCACCTGGAACATATAAACCCACGCTTTCAATCGGCGATGATCTTCTCCAGCATCGAATGCCAGGCATGGTCTCTATCTCCTTTTCTTCCCGGATCTGATGCTGGTGAAATTTTTCAATATTAGTCTTTGCAACCAGTATAGCTGTTTTAAGTTCTGCAGATAATTCAGAAGCGGCATTGTTAATTTCATTTTCTGAAACCATGATCTGATCCAATAAAACGCCATCAAATTCCTTAGTCAATTTCTTAAGGGCCTTATCCCCTTTTTTTGCCACTTTCTTCAGGATCTTTTTCACTTTCTTCTCCTGAGAAGCAGCGATGCCCGGAGGCCTTGCAATAATGCCGGGCCATTCTTTTTTATCGGGGTAATTATAAATTTCCATTGCAGTAAATTTCTAATTTAGAATATCATTTTTTCTATAGGTACGATCAGAATTCCTTCTGCACCCTCTGCTTTTAATTGCTCGATCACTTCCCAGAAATCGTTTTCATGTATAACTGAATGAACAGAGCTCCAACCCGATTCCGCCAACGGAAGAATTGTTGGGCTTTTCATTCCGGGCAATAAGCGGCAAATAATTTCCAGCTTATTATTGGGGGCGTTCAGCAAAACGTATTTGTTATAACGGGCCTTTCTAACCGATCTGATTCTAAAAAGAAGGCGTTCTAATTCAGTATTCACTTCCTCTGTCAATTCATTATGTGTAATCAATACCGCTTCAGAATTAAGTATGGTTTGAATTTCTTTGAGTTCATTATTAAAAAGTGTACTTCCTGAACTCACGAGATCGCAGATAGCATCTGCAAGTCCGATACGCGGTGCGATCTCTACGGAACCACTGATCTCATGAATGGAGGCAGAGATCTGGTTAATATCAAGAAAGGATCGAAGAATGACCGGATAACTGGTAGCTATGCGTTTTCCATTGAGCTGAGTAATGTTACTGATCTCTTCATTACGGGGAACCGCAATTGACAAGCGACATTTTCCAAATCCAAGTTTTTCTACCATCCTGGCATGTTTATTCTTTTCCAGCATCACATTTTCTCCAACAATTCCTATGTCTACTACCCCGTCCTGAACATATTCTGGTATATCATCATCACGAAGAAAAAATATCTCCAGGGGGAAATTTGCGGCCCGGATGCGTAACTGGTTACTTCCATTCGAGCATTCGATACCACAATCCTTTAGCAACTGAATAGATCCATCATGCAATCTTCCGGATTTCTGAACAGCGATCTTAAGTGCCATAATCATTAATTAATTATAAATAAAAAAGGCCTACCCTGAGGTAAGCCTGATGTTTTGAACAAGTTATAATCATTGCACACACATCCAGCCTACCCGCAGGTAAGATGTAGATGATGTATATGCATATTCTTTTTCATGTGAAGACACAAAGTTAGGCTATGGGGTTCAATCTTCCAATTACCGGGCATTTTATTTGCATCCACCTTAGCATATTCACAATTTTTATGGCACAGAAAAGACTACAGGGCAAAAAGATACTGATTACGGCTGGTCCTACCAGGGAACCATTGGATCAGGTAAGATATATAGCCAATCAATCGACGGGTAAGATCGAGAATAAGAATTTTGATATGGTGGTCCTGCATTCCATCGGGGATTTCCATGCAGGATCTGATGAACGGAACAAGATCATCATTATCAAAAAAGATCTGACTCCTAATTCCTATCCTCTAATTAATATTAAAAAAGCGGCGGGAGATGTACTAAGGGGAATGAGCATGGCTGCTTCTGCTGCAGACCTTACGGAATTAGAAGAGCAGTTACAGGGATATGAGATGATGTACAGGTAGGAAACTAAAATCCCTTCCTATGAGTTGGCTCATATTATTGAATAATCAATGCACGGGTAAGTACATTGGAA
The DNA here is from genome assembly GCA_043742885.1 of Chitinophagaceae bacterium. GTDB lineage: Bacteria > Bacteroidota > Bacteroidia > Chitinophagales > Chitinophagaceae > JJ008. The sequence goes on from JAYTXP010000177.1 coordinate 10,233, forward strand.
CTACTGCGAATTTTTTGTCCCGGTTGTCCACCACCTACACTGATCATTATGCTGCCTTCCGGTTCGTAAGTATAACCATTTTCATTAACTAATGAAAGATCTTCCGCAGTTAATGTATAATGCAGCAACCTTGATTCACCTGATCTCAATGATATTCGCTGAAACCCTTTTAAGGCTCGAATAGGTGCATGTACCTTTTTACCCAGATGACTCACATATATCTCCACTACATCTTCTCCATTAAATTTTCCGGTATTAGTTACGGAGACATCAATATTCAGGTTTGTTCCTTTTTTTAATGTGGCGGGTAGTTTCAAATTTTCATAATGAAATTTTGTATAGCTTAATCCATAACCAAAAGGAAAAAGCGTTTCGCCTTTGAAATAACGATAGGTGCGTCCATCCATACTATAATTGCTGAATTCAGGAAGATCCTTATCCGATCTGTAAAAGCTAACTGGCAATCTACCTGCAGGAACATAATCACCAAATAAAACATCAGCTATTGCGGTACCTGCCGATTGTCCTCCATACCATCCATTGATAATAGCCGGTATATTTTCCGCTTCCCAGGGAATAGCCAGGGCGCTACCAGTCATCATCACAAAAACAACAGGTTTACCAGTGCTCTTTAACCATTGCATAAAACGCGTTTGGTTAGCTGGCAATTTAATGCTGGTTCTGTCGCCCCCACTGAAGCCTTCCACCTTCACCGGCATTTCTTCTCCTTCCAGTTCAGGAGAAATTCCACCAGCGAAAATGATCAGATCCATCTGAGAAAGTTTTTTCTTCAATGTCACCATATCAACCAGCGTATCATTGGTAAAACTGATCGCCTTTTCATAATAGATCTCTGTATTATCACCCAGTTTATCTTTCAACCCATCCAGCACAGTATAAATTCGCGAAGGCGTACCATTATAATTACCTAAAATGGAAATTTTATTATCGGCATTGGGTCCAAGAAGGGCGATCCTCCTATTTTTTTTTGATAATGGAAGAAGATGATCCTGATTTTTCAACAACACGATGGATTGTCTCGCCATTTTAAGGGCCTGCTCCTTATGAGCTGCTGACTCCAGTTCAGATTGTTTTGTATTAGCAAATGGCACCATTTCCGGAGGATCAAACATACCCAGGCGAAAACGGATCATGAATAATCTTCTTAAAGAAACATCTAATTGCGTTTCTTTAATCGAGCCATCTTTTACAGCATCCAGTAATTTTATATAAACAGAGTTACCACATTCCACATCGGTTCCATGGATCAGCGCGTCAATAGCGGAACTTGTTGCATCCTTATGTGTTTTATGATAACGAAAAAAATCATCAATGGCCCAGCAATCACTGGTAACATAACCAGTGAAATTCCATTGATGACGAAGAATATCATTCATCAGCAGATCATTTGCGCAGCAAGGTTGAGTATTTACAGCATTATAGGCACACATAACACCGGCCACCTTCGCGTTTACCACGAGTTCTTTGAACGCGGGCAGATAAGTATCCCATAGATCATATAAACTTGGAGTAACGTTATCTGAATGCCTGGTCATTTCAGGTCCGCTATGTACAGCGAAATGTTTCGCGCAGGCCGCTGCTTTTAAATAGCGGGGATTATCTCCCTGCAATCCATTCACGAATGCTTTTCCCAGCATTGCTGTAAGGAAGGGATCTTCTCCATAGGTTTCTTGCCCACGACCCCAGCGCGGATCACGGAAAATATTAATATTCGGCGTCCAGTAGGTTAGTCCCAGATAAGATTCCCCGGCCTTTCCTTCTTTTATCGCGATATTATAAATGGCTCTTCCTTCCATAGCGGAATAATCGGCCATGGTACGAAGTGAATTCGTATCCCAGGTGGCTGCCATACCAATGGCCTGAGGATAAGAAGTAGTATGATAAGGAGTACGGGCAACACCATGCAGTACCTCATTCCACCAGTTATAGGCAGGAATATTTAATCTTTCAATAGCCGGTGCGGCATGCATCATCTGTTTTACTTTTTCTTCCAGGGTCAATCGACTCAACAGATCATCCACCCTTTTTTCAAAAGACAGTTGGGTATCGCGAAATGGCGGAACGGTTTGGGCCAGCCCCAGGCGTATAGCCATTAACGCTATTATGAACAATGAGAATTTTTTACGCATAGTTGGGCTAAGGTGGCAAAATATCAGTTTACTCATTGAATTCATTATGGGAATATCGTTAATAAAAAATGGCCCTCCATAAGAGGGCCATTTTTTATTAACAGGTCACTGAATTTTATGGGTTCAGCTTCCAAGTGTACTGATAACCGGTAGCAGTAACTTTTGGACCCCAGTAGAGGTAGCTACCATCGTTGAATACTGCCTTAGCATAAAGAGTGTTTGTTCCAGGGATGGCCCAGGTCACTTTTTTGTCATAAGGAGAGATAGTACCACGATAGTTGTTATTTACATACACGTCAATGTAATAACCAGTCCAGTTGTCGATTACTACATCACTGTAGTCGGCACCGTATACGTCACCCCTTGAACTTGTTGGAGCGGCAGGTTTGCCTTTTACGTTTCCAGCGCGATTTAAGGCACCAGCTTTTGCATCAGGCGTAGTAATAGCTTTAGAGTTGATGGTTTCTGCTTTCAGTTTGCCTTTTTGTGCGTTGGCGCTGAAGCCGAATACTCCCAGAAGCAGGGCGAAGAAAAGGATTTGTTTTTTCATGTGTCTAAGTTTAGAGTTTTTATTTGACTAAATTTTTAAGTTTTGATTACGCTCGGCTAATATAGAAAAGAAATGAATGTTATGGTCTTTTTTTTCTTCCTTCCGCTTCTTTACTGTCCGTTTCGAAATCTGATGTAAACATAGCGTCTTCAAAAGGCGTTTTCCATACCCTTAGAGCGGTATTTAATGAGTATTATATCTAATAAATTGTTAAGGCATCCAAGGGTTGACAGGTCCCGAATGGCGGGATTTTTGTATTTTACGGCAAACCCTCATAATGAAACCCTTATTTTTTCTATTGATCTTTGCAATGGTCCTTTCTTCCTGCCAAAAAGATAATAACGGAGGTGGAAATCCTGCAGTGGCAGCCTCCACCCAATTGAATTTTTCCTACGGGGCAGACCCTTTGCAGAAAATGGATGTTTACCTGCCTGAAGGCAGAACCAGCGCCAGTACAAAAATGATCATATTGGTTCATGGGGGTGCCTGGACACAGGGTGATAAATCTGATTTTACGCTCTATGTAGATACGCTCAAAAAAAGGCTACCCGGATGGGCCATCGTCAATATTAATTACCGATTAGCTACAGGCAGCACCAATTTTTTTCCAGTTCAGGAACAGGATATGAAAGCGGCTGTTGATCTAATCTACAGTAAAAGAGCGGAATGGTTAATCAGCGATAAATTTGTTTTGCTTGGAGCAAGCGCTGGCGGTCACCTGGTAACATTGCAGGCCTATAAATACAGCAGTCCTTCGATTAAAGCCGTTGTTGATTTTTTTGGTCCAACTGAATTAGTGGATATGTATAATAATCCGGCCAGCCCGCTTATCCCCATTTTATTGCAGCAAATAATCGGTGGAACTCCCAGTACTAAGGCCAGTCTTTATCAATCCTCCAGTCCATTGAATTTTGTAACAGTGCAAAGTCCGCCCACTCTTATTTTACATGGAGGTCAGGATATAGTTGTATCTCCAAGCCAATCCATCATGCTGAAAAACAAATTAACTACTATGGGTGTGGTGAATCAATATGTTTTTTATCCCAGTGAGCAGCATGGATTTTCAACCGCAACTATGACCGATTCTTTCGATAAGATCGCCGTATTCTTAGCGACCAATGTAAATTAAGATGAATAATTCCGTACCATTAGCGGAAAGAGTGCGGCCGATTGCATTAGATGAATTGACTGGTCAATCCCATTTGGTAGGCAAAGGAAGTATTCTTCGTACAGCCATAGAAAAAGGAAAAATCCCGTCTATGATACTCTGGGGACCGCCGGGTACAGGCAAAACCAGTCTTGCCAATATCATTGCCCATAATTTGAAGGCTTCATTTTTTCAGTTAAGTGCGATCAGTGCCGGAGTGAAGGAAGTTCGCGAAGTAATTGAAAAAGCAAAAACGCAGAATGGCTCCATTTTATTCATTGATGAGATACATCGTTTTAATAAGGGGCAGCAAGATGCTTTGCTTGGTGCGGTAGAAAAAGGCATCATTACGCTTATAGGCGCAACTACAGAGAACCCTTCTTTTGAAGTGAACAGTGCCTTGCTCAGCCGTTGCCAGGTATATGTATTAAAAGCATTGACAGAAACAGATCTCGCTGAACTGTTGAAAAATGCGCTGGCAAAGGATGAACAATTAAGGGAAAGAAAAATTGAACTGAAAGAAACAAGTGCACTTATTAATATTTCCGGCGGTGATGCAAGGAAATTATTGAACCTGCTGGAATTGGTAAGCAGTTATGAGGATTCCTCAGCACCTCTGGTAATCACAGATAAGCTGGTGATGGATGTGGCACAAAAAAGAATTGCAGTTTATGATAAATCAGGCGAGCAGCATTATGATATTATTTCAGCATTTATTAAATCAATAAGAGGAAGCGATCCTAATGCTGCATTGTACTGGCTGGCAAGAATGATCTCCGGTGGCGAGGATGTAAAATTTATTGCACGCAGAATGCTGATTCTTGCAAGTGAAGATATCGGCAATGCGAATCCTACCGCGCTGATCATGGCCAACGCCTGTTTTGAAGCAGTAAATAAAATAGGTTACCCTGAATCGCAACTCATACTTTCGCAGTGCGCCATTTATCTGGCATCAAGTCCGAAAAGTAATAGTGCTACTGTTGCCATTGGTGAAGCGATGACCCTGGTAAATAAGTTTGGAGACCTGCCTGTTCCTTTGGCTATTCGAAATGCGCCAACCAAACTGATGAAACAACTGGATTATGGAAAAGGATATCAGTATTCGCATGAATACGATAATAATTTTTCTGACCAGGAATATCTTCCCGGAGAGATCGCCGGTAAAAAAATATATGACCCAGGATCAAACCCAAGAGAAGATGAATTAAGAAAATACCTGAAAAAACTTTGGAAGGATAAATACGATTACTGATCATCAATTAATGCTATGAGATATTATTTTTTACTTGCCCTGACTTTAAGTATCGGGCCAGCAACAAAGGCACAGACCATTATTCAAAAAGATCCGGCCATAGAAAAAATGGTAGGTGAAGTAAATAAGGATTCGCTTAGATCCTATATCGTACAGATGGTGAGTTATGAAACGCGAAATACCCTCAGTACACAATCTGATCCAAAAAGAGGGATCGGAGCTGCCCGTAATTGGGTGCTTTCGCGATTTAATGAATACGCGAAGAACAGTGGTGGTCGTATGCAAGCATTTATTGATACTGTGAGCTTGGGTCCAGATGGTCGCCGGGTAGACCGAAAGATCCTTTTAGGAAATGTTTTGGCGCGATTAAAAGGAACTGATGAGACAGATGACCGGATCTTTATTATTAGTGGTCATCTAGATAATATGCGAACCAATGTAATGGATAGCTCACTGGATGCGCCAGGTGCAAACGATGATGCAAGCGGAGTTGCAGCAGTATTAGAATGCGCCAGGATCATGAGCCGGCGTTCTTTTCCGACGACGATAATTTTTGTAGCCGTAAGTGGAGAAGAGCAGGGATTGCTGGGTGCGAATTATATGGCAGAAAAAGCAAAAAAAGAAAATTGGAATATTGAAGCCGTATTGAATAACGATATTATGGGTAGCAATAACAGCAATGAAACGCTCAATATCAATAATAACAAATTGCGTGTATTCAGCGAAGCGTTTTCTGTAATGGATACGGGAAGAGCTGCGTTAAATATTCGCAGTCTCGGTTTAGAGAACGATGGAAAAGCCCGTCAGCTGGCAAGATATATTAAGGAAGTGGGTGAACGTTATGTAGATAACCTGGAGATCATGATGATCTACCGGAATGATCGTTTTCTTCGGGGAGGCGATCATACACCCTATGTGCAAAGAGGATTTGCTGCCGTTCGTTTTACAGAAATGAATGAAAATTATTATCATCAGCACCAGGATGTTAGAATGGAAAATGGTATTCTATATGGCGACCTGGTGGAGTTCATTGACTTTGAATATTTACGAAAAAATACAGGTGTAAATCTGAGTAATCTGGCCAACCTGGCTAAATCGCCTTCTATGCCGCGGGATGTAAAAGTGGAAACTAAAAAGCTCACCAATTTTACCAGCCTTAGCTGGACCGCTCCAAAATCGGGTAAGGTAAAAGGTTATTATATTTTAATGAGAGAGACCACCAGTGCGGTATGGCAGAAAAAGATATTTACTTCGGATACAAAAATGGATCTGCCTTATTCCAAGGATAATTATTTCTTTGCAGTGCAGTCGGTGAGCATGGATGGAAATGAGGGATTGCCTGTTTTGCCGATCCCGGCAGGGAGGTAGTGCAGTTAGGAGTTAATAGTTAGGAGTTAGAAGTAACTATCATTCATGATTTGATAAAAAATTTTACCCTTAATACTATCAAGCTTGCAGCTAGTAGCTAGAAGCTTTATGAACAATGTCATTGCTCTACATCATAAAACCCTTCTTCCAACTTACCCCTTACGAATTATACTCCATTTTACAATTGCGCAATGAAGTATTTGCTGTGGAGCAGAATTGTGTTTATCCGGATATGGATGATAAGGATCAATTAGCTTATCATCTTATGGGGCAAAGTGATAATAAACTACTTGCATATACCCGATTGATCCCTCCCGGTATATCTTATAATGAACCCTCAATAGGAAGAGTGGTGACTTCTCCATCTATAAGAAGAAGCGGTGAAGGCCGGATACTAATGGAAAAGTCCATTGAATGGCTACGCGAGAAATTTCCTGGTCAGCCTATTCATATTGGCGCTCAATTATATCTCCGAAATTTCTATTCTTCATTGGGGTTTTTGATATGTTCTGATATTTATTTAGAAGATGGCATTGAACATATTGAAATGCTACTAGGATAATTACGATAAGGGCTTCACTGTAATTCCACTAAGTAAACGGCGCAATAATCCCTCATTTATGCAAATTTCATTAGCAGTTATTTGCAAAGGTTTTTCACGCGTATTATCTTAGCATAAGAATCCAATAGTAGAAAAACCAGAAATCCTTCCCAATGAGAACTATCGTACCCGTACGGTTATTCGTACTTATCTGCGCGCTCCTGCTGTTTAGCAGCGCAGGTAAAACACAATCCTTCAGCATTGCCAATGGCAAGATAGAAATAGGCGCCGGCATCGGACCTATGTTCTTCTTAGGCGACCTCGGTGGAAGCAAGGGAACTGGTAAAACTTTTATTAAAGACGTCGATCTCCCCCTCACCAAACTTAATAAAGGTCTTTATATGGTTATTTATCCTGCCGAATGGCTGGGATTTCGCATTGCTGCAAATATCAGCCATGTGGAAGGTGATGACGCACAAACTCCCGATAAAGGAGGACGTGAGCGTTCTCGTAAACAGCGTAATCTAAAGTTTAGATCAAATCTCCAGGAAGCGTATGCCGCTGTAGAATTGTCTCCTACTGTTTTTTTTGAACAATATGATGGTTTGGCACACAAAATCAGGCCCTATTTAGTGGGAGGCCTTGGTATATTTCATTTCAATCCTCAAGGTGAATATATCAATGCCAATGGAACAACTCAGTGGGTTGATTTGAAGCCTTTGAAACTGGAAGGACAGGGAATGAGCCAATACCCGGATCGCAAACCCTATTCCCTTACCCAGATGAATGTGCTGATGGGTGGAGGGATAAAATATTATCTCAATGATAAGTTCTATGTAGGATTTGAGATCCTCCATAGAAAAACCTTTACTGACTATATAGATGATGTAAGTACCAAGTATATAGATCCCCGATTTTTCGATCAATACCTGGCCCCTACGCAGGCAGCGCAAGCCAGGCAACTGATGTACAGGGAAAATATTCTTAACCCTACTACCAGCCGTCAATATATCAATAAACAACGTGGCGATCCAAAACAGAATGATGCTTATTTCTCCAGTATTATCCGTTTTGGCTGGAGACTGGGTGGTGATGCATTGTCTAAACTGAATAAGAAACAATTAAAATGTCCCGTGTATTATTAACTGATTTATTTAACCGATTGAATAATCCTGTAAACCCCAACCATTTTATGAAACTTTTCAACTCAACTAAAACCTACCTTGCCATCTTACTTACTGTAGGTCTGCTGGCTACTAAAACACCTGCTCTGGCAGGTGGTGGAGAGGATCCGGTAGTAACCGCCAAGGCAAAAAAAGCCAAATCCTTTAATTCCCTGAATAACCAATCCGTGAAGATCTATCCGGATGCCTTTAACAAGGACATGCATGTGGTAGCTAAGGAAAATGAAAATAAGGAAATAGATTTTTTTGTTTTTGATACACAGGGCACCCTTCTCTACAATTACAAAATGATGAACAAGGACCATTTTAAGATCAGTGGTCTTGCCCGTGGTACCTATGTATATCGTGTTTTCAATGGCGACATAGAAACTGCCGCCGGAAAATTTGATATCCGATAAATTTTTCAGGTCCGATAAGCGGCTGAGAGGAGCCTGATAGAAGCTAAAACCCCGGTTATTAAATTAGCCTAATCCGTTCCCTATTCTGGTACTCTCATAATTGGAATTTTTTATCAGGCATTCTTTGCCCGCTTATCGGACCTTTTCGTTAATCCCCCAAAACGAATCTAACCCTAGCTATTTTTCGCCATAACCAAGACCCGTAAGGCAGGAAAATTGTTCCGATCCATATCCGGTGAAAAACTATACTGACACCCTATTAGATCTTTTCAATCACTTCCTGCCCTACTTACGGGCATTTTCAACATCCTTTTTACTCCCGTTTTACTGGCATTTTGACATTTTATCCACCAGTTTCCTGTTCCCCATTGAATTCTGAAAAACTATCTTATATTAGATTGATCTAAGCCGATCAGACCTGAGTTTCAGGGGCGTTTGCCGAAAAGCCAAATGAGTAGGCTAAACCAAAACCAAAATCATGAACTTAATTGAAAGGGTCAAAAACATTCTTGTTACACCAAAGACAGAATGGGATGTAATTGATCAGGAAACTCCAAATACCCAAAACATCATTGTTGGTTATGTACTGCCTCTTGTCGCTATAGGAGCAATTGCTACTTTTATAGGCTGGTCCTTCGTTGGAAAAAGTTATGTTGGATTGAAATTTACCAGCACTTCCTGGGGTATTCGGTATGCTATCATCGCTTTGATCAGTGGCGTGGCAGGAACCTTCCTGACAGCTTTCGTGATCGATGCCCTTGCACCAACTTTTAAAGCTGAAAAAAATATGGGCAAATCCATGCAGTTGGCAGCGTATTCTTTTACACCTGGTTGGGTAGGCGCTATTTTCAGCATCCTTCCCTCTCTTGCTATTTTGGGTAGTCTGATCGGTCTTTATGGCCTATACCTTTTGTACCTTGGTCTGCCAAAATTGAAAAAGGCACCACAAGAACAGGCAACCGGTTATTTTGTAGCTAGCCTGGTAACTATGATCGTTGCCGGTATAGTTATTGGTATGATCCTGGCTGCTATTCTTGTCCCAAGTATGGGTATAGATAATTTTAATATCAAGTATTAATAAGAATTTAAAGAATTATAGAAAAACCCGCTGTATTGCGGGTTTTTTTATAACTCCGCTTTTAAAAATTCAGCCGTATAACTTTCTTTGTTCTTTATTAATTCCTCCGGGGTTCCCTCAAATAATATCCTTCCTCCCCCATCCCCACCCTCTGGTCCAATGTCGATAATATGATCAGCCACTTTGATCACATCCATATTATGCTCAATCACCAGTACTGTATTCCCACGATCCACTAATTTATTCAACACATCAAGCAAATGCTGTATGTCCTCAAAATGCAACCCTGTTGTCGGCTCATCTAAAATATAAAATGTTTTTCCTGTATCCTTTTTTCCCAGCTCGGTAGAAAGCTTCACCCGTTGCGCCTCTCCACCGCTAAGGGTTACTGCCGATTGTCCCAGTGTGATATAACCCATGCCCACTTCCTGTAATACTTTTATTTTTCGGTAAATAAAAGGAACCGGTTGAAAGAACTCCACCGCTTCCTCCACCGTCATCTCCAATACATCGGCAATCGATTTCCCTTTGTAACGGATCTCCAATGTTTCCCGATTATACCTTTTCCCATTACATTTCTCGCAATGCACGTATACATCGGGAAGAAAATTCATTTCTATCACACGCATTCCTCCTCCTTCACATACATCACATCGCCCATTTTTTACATTAAAAGAAAACCGACCCGCGTTATAACCGCGAATCTTCGCTTCAGGTATCGAAGCAAACAACGTTCTTATCTCTGTAAAGAATCCGCAATAGGTAGCAGGATTGCTTCTTGGCGTACGCCCGATAGGAGACTGGTCTATTTCGATCACTTTATCAATATGCTCCAGTCCTTTGATCGATTTATGCTCCAGTGCCTGAATTTTGGAACCAAATGCATGCTGCGATAGTAGCGGATACAGCGTTTCATTGATCAGCGTTGACTTTCCACTTCCACTCACCCCTGTCACACAAATAAATTCTCCGAGCGGAAATTTTACTGATACATTTTGCAGGTTATTCCCTTTGGCTCCCTTTAATTCAATAGTCTTGCCATTCCCTTTTCTTCTTTCTTTTGGAACTGCAATTTTTTTATGCCCATTCAGATAAGCTGCTGTTAGTGTATCCAGTTTCAATATTTCTGCCGGTGTACCAGCAGCAACAATTCTTCCTCCGTGAAAGCCGGCCTTAGGACCAATATCGATCAAATGATCCGCGGCCAGCATGATGTCCTTATCATGTTCCACTACAATTACACTGTTACCAATATCCCGAAGATTTTTCAAGGCACCAATGAGTCGCTGATTATCTCGTTGATGAAGTCCGATAGAAGGCTCATCAAGAATATAAGTTATACCCTGTAATTGAGAGCCTATCTGCGTAGCCAGGCGAATACGTTGTGATTCACCTCCGCTTAATGTTTTAGAAGACCGGCTAAGGGTAAGATAAGTGAGCCCTACATCCAGCAGAAAACTTAACCTCTCCCGTATTTCTTTCAGAATATCACGAGCGATGATTTTTTGTTTATTCTCCAGCATCAGCTCGATACCATCAAACCAGGCAGCCAGATTATCAAGATTCATATCTCCCAGTTGCGAGATATTTCTTCCATTAACTTTAAACCAGAGACTTTCTTTCCTTAATCGGGCACCACCACAGGCATCACAGGGTCTCATGATCATATAATCTTCCGACCAATCGCGAATGGATTCGCTATACGGATTGGCAAACCAGCGTTGCAACATATTCACTACCCCTTCAAAAGGTGCCTGTGGATCAAAAGTTGCCTTATCAAAATCAATATCTTCAACCGGGCCTGCTTCATTACCGTAAAGCATGATATTAAGCTGCTTTTCGCTTAGCGAACTGATAGGTTTTGTGAGTGATATTTTATTTTTTTTCGCTGCTTCGCTAGCCTGGCGAAATACCCAGGCATCTCTTTCTTCTCCCAAAGGAGCAATTCCACCTTCGCTGATAGAAAGTGAATTGTCGGGAAGCACTGCCTCCATATTTATATGATTTTTTGTTCCGAGTCCTTTGCAGGCCGGACAATAACCATAAGGCGAATTAAAAGAGAATGCGTTTGGTGAAGGTTCTTCATAGCTGATGCCGGTATCTTCACACATCAGCATTTTTGAATATTGTACAAATTTTGAATCGTCCACCAGGATGAACATCAGGTCCTTTCCCATTTTAATGGTCTGCTGCAAACTCTGACTTAGTCTCGCACGCAGATCATCGGTCACCTGCAAGCGATCTATTACCAATTCAATATCATGAATGGCGTAACGATCTACCTGCATTTTAGGTACCAGGTCTTTTATCTCACCATCTACTCTTACTTTGAGATATCCTTTTTTCCGAACCTCTTCAAATAATTCGCGGTAATGACCCTTACGACCTCTTACCAGGGGAGCTAATAGTGATATTTTTTTGTTTGGAAATTTTTGATATACGTTTTCCACGATCTCCTCCTCACTCCATTTCACCATTCGTTTTCCGGTATTGTAGGAATAGGCTTCTCCTATTCTCGCGAATAATAATCTCAGAAAATCATAGACCTCAGTCACTGTTCCTACTGTGGAACGAGGATTTTTATTCGTAGTCTTTTGTTCAATAGAAATTACAGGAGAAAGTCCGGTGATCTTGTCTACATCCGGTCTTTCCATATCTCCAATGAACTGTCTCGCATAAGCTCCGAAAGTTTCCATATACCGGCGTTGTCCTTCTGAATAAATGGTATCAAATGCCAGCGAGGATTTTCCGCTGCCACTGATCCCTGTAATGACAACCAGTTTATTTTTTGGAATGTTAATGTCCAGGTTCTTAAGATTATGCACGCGGGCACCATATACTTCAATTTGATCATGAGAGATGAGCATGATGCGAAATTACAAGTAAACCAATAATTTTTTCGCGCCATATAAACTTTCGCCCTATATTTGTCTGAGTTCTTTACATCACTTATCAAGAAAGGCAGAGGGTAATGGCCCAATGATGCCTTGACAACCTATCCAGCAATTGCGGGAAAAGGTGCCAATTCCATCCTGAATAATATTCGGGACAGATAAGTCAGATTCCAAGCTTCAACATATTTAATATATACAAGCTCATCTGATTTGTCGGGTGAGCTTTTTTGTTTTATAAGCTTATCCCGATGATCCTTTCCTGGTAAGTGATTCTATTATTTAATTAATTAAATGAATCATTTAAACCAAGAAAAATGAGCAACGCAACAGCCCTGATCCACAGTATTCCGGTAGACGAACTTACCGGAGCCCTCTCCGTCCCTATTTATCAGACCTCCACTTTTGTCCAGGAATCCCCCGGAGTAAATAAAGGTTATGATTATGCCCGCACAGGAAATCCTACCCGGGCCACGCTGGAAAATATCATTGCCAAATTAGAAAAAGGAAGTATCGGCATTGCCTTTGGCAGCGGACTGGCAGCCATTGATGCAGTTTTGAAATTGCTGAAGTCGGGAGATGAGATCGTTGCCGTAGATGATATTTATGGTGGCGCCTTCCGCCTGTTTACCCATGTGTATGAAAAATTTGGCATCAGCGTTCAATACGTTGATAGTACCAATACCGAAAATGTTTTTAACGCAGTTAGCGAAAAAACAAAACTGATATGGATCGAAACGCCAACAAATCCTACCCTGAAGATCTCTGATATCGCTGCGATTGCGAAGATCGCCAATGCAAATCACTGTTTACTTTGCGTGGATAATACTTTTGCTTCACCCGCCTTACAACAACCTCTTTTATTGGGAGCTGACCTTGTGATCCATTCGGCTACCAAATATCTTGGCGGACATAGTGACCTGATCGCAGGCCTGGTAGTGACCAGGGAAAAAGTATTAGGAGATAAAATTAAGTTTATTCAAAATGCAAGCGGTGCTATCCTCTCGCCCTTCGATAGCTGGCTGGTCATTCGGGGAATTGAAACTCTCCCGCTCCGAATTAAACAACATAGTCTGAACGCGCAAATCATTGCTGAATATTTGCAAACTCATCCGGCCGTGAATAAGGTATTTTATCCCGGTCTGAAAAACCATCATAATCATGAAGTGGCCGCCAGGCAAGCCAAAGGCTTTGGAGGTATTGTTTCATTCACATTGAAGAATGATACTGAAGAGGCGGCCACTTCTTTTGTGACCTCCACTCAATATTTCAAACTGGCCGAAAGTTTGGGCGGAGTGAAAAGTCTTCTATGTCATCCGGCACAGATGACTCATAAATCCATTCCTCAGGAAAAAAGAAGAGCCGCCGGTGTGGCTGATAGTCTTATACGTCTTTCTGTAGGACTGGAAGAAGCCGAAGATCTGGTAGCTGATCTGGAACAGGCTTTTAGAAAAACAAATCCCCTGGTAAGAAAAATTAAAAGCACAAATTCATTTTGATCAATTTTAAATATTTGTATGTCAATTCATAAACAACTAACAATTGGGCTTTTCGGATTTGGGGTAGTGGGAGAAGGATTATATAAAGTATTAAAACAAACCCCCTCGCTTAAAGCATCGATAAAAAAGATCTGTATTCGCTATGAAAGTAAGAAGCGAAATGCGCCGCCAGCACTTTTCACCAATGACAGAGACGAATTACTTAATGATCCGGATATTAATGTGATCGTAGAAGTGATCAACGATAGTGAGGCGGCGTTTCAGATCGTAAGCCGCGCCCTGCAAAATGGCAAGCATGTGGTTAGTGCCAGCAAAAAAATGATCGCCGAGCATTTACCTGAATTATTAGCGTTGCAAAACAGAACTGGCCGTTCCTTTCTCTATGAATCCGCTGCCTGTGCTTCTATCCCTGTGATCAGAAACCTGGAGGAATATTATGATAACGATCTGCTGCATTCCATTAAAGCGATCGTGAATGGTTCCACCAATTATATTCTCACAAAAATGTTTGACGAGGGGTTGAATTTTCGCCAGGCCCTATTGCAGGCCCAGCAAGCCGGATTTGCAGAAAGCGATCCCAAATTAGATATTGAAGGATATGACGCAGTGAACAAATGGACCTTCCTTCTTACCCATGCTTATGGAATT
>JAYTXP010000178.1:0-3375 GCA_043742885.1 Chitinophagaceae bacterium
GCTCAATCAAAAACAAGGGAAATGATAGGTTTTGTGCCTACCATGGGGGCTCTGCATGCAGGGCATATATCGCTGATTAATGCCTGCCGAATTGAATCTAAGCTGACTGTTTGCAGCATATTTGTGAACCCAACCCAGTTCAGCGATCCGACGGATCTTGAGAAATATCCTTCCACGTTGGATGCTGATATTGATCGACTTGAGGCAAATGGCTGTGATCTCCTTTTTCTTCCTTCTGTAGAGGATATCTATCCTGATTCCCCGATTAAGATTAAACATTATGATCTTGGTATTTTGGAATTGATTCTTGAAGGTGCTTTTCGTCCCGGGCATTTTCAGGGAGTTTGCATGGCAGTGGAAAAACTGCTGAATATTGTTCAGCCGTGCAAACTTTTCCTTGGACAAAAGGATTATCAGCAATGCATGGTTATTAAAAAACTTATTGAGATCATGGGTCAGTCAGACCATATTGAACTTAAGGTCTGCCCTACTTTGAGGGAATCCGACGGGTTGGCTATGAGCAGCAGAAATTTGCGATTAAATGAAGCAGAAAGGGAAAAGGCTGTAGTAATATCCAGAGTATTAACAATGATAAAGAATCAAATTAAACCTGGTGATATCAGTGGGTTGATTTCGTCAGCAGAGTTTATCTTAGCTGATGAAGGATTTCGGGTAGACTATCTAATTGTGGCAGACAATGAAGATCTTAGCGAAGTTGATAATTGGAATGGGAAACAAAAGCTGGTGGCCCTGGTGGCTGCTTATGTGAATGATGTACGATTGATCGATAATATGATACTGTAGACGAAACTATGAACAAGTCACTAAAGACCATTTTGCAATATTTGTTTTTCCTTGGACTGGGAATTCTTTTCGCCTGGTTGTCATTGAAAAAACTTGACAGTGACAACATGAAGCAGATCAAAAAGGCCTTAGAGAATGCAAGGTACTGGTTGATCATACCGGTCTTTATCATGCTAATTTTAAGTCACCTTGTAAGGGCTCTTCGTTGGAAATTGCTCATTGAATCTGCCGGGCATAAGGTATCTGTGATGAACAGTTTTTTTGCAGTAATGATCGGTTACCTGGTAAATCAGGGTGTACCCCGATTGGGCGAAGTGGTGAAATGCACAATGCTTGGACGCTATGAAAAAGTTCCGGTAGAAAAACTGATAGGAACTGTAAT
Organism: Chitinophagaceae bacterium; assembly: GCA_043742885.1. GTDB lineage: Bacteria > Bacteroidota > Bacteroidia > Chitinophagales > Chitinophagaceae > JJ008. The sequence continues at coordinate 1,187 of JAYTXP010000178.1, forward strand.
ACTGGAAAGGATCGTCGACGCTATTTCCTTTCTGGCAGTAATAGCCATTACATTATTGATCCAACCAGAAAAATATTCTGAGTTGATGAATTCTTTTTTTCATCATGGTGGACCAATATCAAAGGGCAAATCTATTCCGGGATACCTGTTTATTTTATTGGCACTTGCCTTGCTTTTGATAATAATAATTGTGTGGATGATCTGGAAAAAGAAAAACCTGAATGACCTGCTTGAAGTATTTCGAAAAGCTGGAAGCAGACTATGGCAGGGAATCAGTTCAATACAACATTTGAAAAAACGTGGCCTTTTTATTTTTTATTCGGTGGCTATTTGGTCACTTTATTTGTTTGCAGGATATGTAGGCCTTTATGCATTTAATGAGACCTCGGGTTATGGGATGAGGGAAGCATTCACTATTTTATCCGCGGGTAGCATTGGTATGATCGCATCTCCTGGTGGAATTGGCGCTTATGCCTACCTGATACAAAAGACCATGCCTGTGTATGGAATGAATGAGATCATCGCACTGGCATTCGGATGGATACTTTGGCTAGCCACAACAGGAGTTATTATATTGGGAGGATTATTCAGTTTTGCAGCATTACCTTATTACAATAAAAAATACAACATTGAGAAGAGCAGACCTTATCAGCCATAAAATATACGACCGCAACGCTATGATCCGCCAGGTAGCACAATGGAGGGCCCTTGGAAGAAATGTGGCCTTTACCAATGGCGTGTTTGATATTATCCATCCCGGACATATTTTCTCTCTGACAAAAGCAGCTGCAGAGGCGGATCATTTGGTAGTGGGACTTAATTCAGATTCTTCTGTAAAAAGTCTAAAAGGAGACAAACGACCTGTGAATGACCAGGATTCAAGAGCAGTCGTTCTTTCAGCAATGGTGATGGTAGATGGGGTTTGCATTTTTGAAGATGATACTCCCCTTGAATTGATCAAAGATTTAATGCCGGATGTGATCATTAAAGGAGGAGATTACACTGTAGAGCAAGTGGCTGGTGCAAAAGAAGTGCTGGCTGCTGGAGGACGAGTAGTGATCAATCCTATACTTGAAGGATTTAGCACAACCGGCATTATTGACCGTTTGAATAAGTAGATCTTTCTGATTAAATAATTATAACCTTAGTTCTATGCCTCATCATTCGGATAGAAAAATGATCGCAAGGGATATCAGTTGGCTTGCGTTTAATGCCCGCGTATTACAGGAAGCTGCCGATTCAGGAGTGCCTTTGCGTGAAAGGGTACGCTTTCTCGGAATATTCTCCAATAATATGGATGAATTTTTTCGGGTTCGCGTAGCTACGCTTCGAAGAATGATCCAGTTTGGCCATAAAGCCAATATGCATCTGGAAAATGATCCCCAGCAGATCATTGATGAGATACAGATGACCGTATTAAATCAGCAGGGTGAATTCAATCGTATCTGGGAGGAAGTGAGAAATGTGTTGACGACACAAAAAATATTTCTTCGTACAGAAAATGAATTGAATCCGGAACAAATGGAATTTGTTCGAAATTATTTTGAAGAAGAGGTCAGTTCGGATGTGATTCCGCTGATGATCGAGAATATTCCACAATTTCCTGCACTGCGTGATAAATCCATTTATCTGGCAGTGGTTATGTGGAAAAAAGAAAGCACATTAAAAAGAAAATATGCGTTGATCGAGATCCCTTCCAAAGCATTGGGACGATTTAAAATATTACCCTCTCCAAAAGCAGATGAGCATCATCTGATCCTTCTTGAAGATGTGATACGTTTTAACCTCCCGGAGATATTCTCTTATTTCGGATATGACCAGTACCAATCGCATATTTTTAAGGTAACAAGGGATGCGGAAATAGATATTGATGAAGATATTTCCACTTCCATTATTCAAAAAATTGAAAAAGGATTGAAGAACCGGCGTAAGGGACAACCAGTACGGTTCGTTTATGATCGTGAAATGGATCCGGGATTGCTTGAATATCTTGTAAGAAGACTAAATCTTTCCAAGCGCGATAATCTTATTCCAGGGGGAAGGATCCATAATTTCCGGCATTTCATGGATTTTCCTGACCAGGTATTCAAAGAAAAAAGACAAAGGAAAAAACCTTTCGACCATCCATTACTTGCAGAAAGAAGGGTAACAGATGTGATCATGGAAAAAGATATTCTCCTGCATTTTCC
>JAYTXP010000179.1:0-6534 GCA_043742885.1 Chitinophagaceae bacterium
GTAGAGCCGCCATTAATTCGATAAAATTTTTGAAGGGTAAGTTTTACTGATCCAAGTTCTGCATTGGTCATAGAAAATCCATCAGGTGCTAATCCTATATTGCGCTGTACCGTTCCTTTTCCATAAGTGGATGTTGAACCGATGATCACACCCCGGTTATAATCCTGAATGGCCGCTGCAAATATCTCTGATGCGGATGCACTGAATTCATTTACCATTACGGCCAGCGGACCATCATACAATACACCTTTATCTTTATCCTTCAGCATGGTGGGGCGGTTGTCCCTGTCCTTCACCTGAACAATCGGACCTTCCTCAATAAAAAGCCCAGCCATTTGTACCACATCATAGAGTGAACCTCCTCCGTTATTACGAAGATCCATGATGATCCCATCAACTTTTTCCAATTTCAGTTTCTCTATTTCTTTGGCTACATCAATATAGCAACGCGCACCTGTTTCCGGATGATCGAAATCAGCATAGAATTCAGGTAAATAAATATATCCCAGTTTGGAACCATTGTTCTTAACAATGGCGCTGCGGGCAAAAGTTTCATCCTGTACGATCTCATCTCTTATAAGTGTTACCACTTTTACACTGCCATCCTGCTTTTTAATGGTAAGTCTTACTTCAGTACCCTTTTTACCCCGTATGATCTTCACTGCATCTGTAACAATATAACCGGTGAGATCAACGGGCTCTTCGGAGCCCTGCGCAACTTTAATGATAAAATCACCTGGCTGGATCTCGCCTGATTTCCAGGCCGGGCTACCTGTGATCACACTACTTACTTTTATATTCCCATCATCATATTGAAGCGAAGCGCCAATACCAAAGAAGCGGCCACTCATCTCTTCGTCAAAATATCTTTTATCTACAGGTGGAAAGAATTCACTGTGAGGATCCATCGTGGTAGTGATGGCATTCACAAATACATTGAATTTATCATCGTCAGTAAATTTATGACGATAACGGTCGAAACTGCGATCCATTAAACGCTTCACTTTATCTCTTGCGTCCTTCTCCAGTTCTTCATCTGTCTTTGAAACAAAATTTTCTTTGCCATTATTTTTTTCACGAAGGTCCAGCAGATCGGTATAACGTTCAAGCGTGAGATATTTTAATTTTTTCCTCCAACGATCTTTTCTTTCATTTTCACTGGCAGAATAATTTAGTTTATCTCCATCGAGCTGTACATCCTCATCTGCGTTAAAGTCAAAAGGTTTGGAAAGAATATCGTTGCAAAAAACAGAGGCTTCTTCCATCCTTTTATTAAAAACTTTGCCTACTTCAAGAAAAGTAGCAACAGGTGCTCCTTTGATCTCATCATCGATCGCGGTTTCATACCCTTTCATGGCGTTGAGATCGGATTGAAGAAACATGTTCTTGTCTCCGTCAAGCTCTTTCAGGTATTTGGCATACACTTTTTTAGAGAAGGCATCATTAAACTCCTGAGGGCTGTAATGTGCTTCATTCAGTATGCGACCAACCAGTCTCAGGATTTGTTCATATTTGCCGGGAGGGGTAGAATTGGCAGGTTTTCCCAAAGACTTAAAAGCCAGGAAAGAACCTGCCACAAGGATGAGGACTAAAAACGGAAATCTTTTCATATTGAGGATATATTTTGAAAATGGACGCATAACCAAAATTAATGCAAAATGCCTGCCCTTCTTAGCCTTACAGCTATTTAACAACGGTTTTTGATGGGCGGTTTTTGAAAAAAAATGCTATTTTTACTACCCCGGAAAATAAAGGGCATTTTTTGTCCTTAAAATGGTGGTTGTAGCTCAGTTGGTTAGAGCATCAGATTGTGATTCTGAGGGTCGCGGGTTCGAGCCCCGTCATCCACCCCGACAGCACCCCGTTTCTTAGAAACGGGGTGATTTAGTATAAAAACAATAAATCATAGCTCCTCCCTATCCTTTGGTTTTGCCTTTCATCAAGTTGCCATAAAATGGTCACAGGAATTAAAACCTTTGGCCGTCTAATGTGTAGTTAATGCAATTAAACCATGGTAATGAAAAATTTATTTATTCTGTCCTTTATCCTTTTGATCAGTACTGCTATCCGTGCTCAGGCACCGGCAAGTAAAACAAGCGGAGGTAGGCAAATGCCAACCGGTAGTTTTTATGGCAAACTGGTTGATTCAAATACAGATAAACCTATTGAATACGCTTCTATACAGCTGGTGCAGAATAAAATGGACACGGCTACTAAAAAGAGAAAGGATGTGGTCATTAATGGAATGATCACAAAAGCAAATGGACAATTTTTGCTGGAGAATATTCCTGTAATGGGACAGTATAAATTAAAAGTTACTGTAGTAGGTTTTAAACCTTACGAAAAAGCGGTTTCTTTTGATCTTAAACCCGGGGGTGATATGGCAAGCATGATGAATGCTCTGGATAAAGATCTTGGAAATATTAAAATTGAATTCGCTGAAAAAATATTGGAGAATGTAACAGTAACAGCTACCAAACCCGGGTTGCAATTGGGAATTGACCGCAAGATTTTTAATGTAGACAAGAACCTGGTTTCTGCAGGTGGTACCGCTATTGATGTAATGCGCAATGTGCCCTCTCTGAATGTTGATATTGATGGTAACGTAACTATGCGAAATAACAGTCCCCAGATATTTGTGGATGGCCGGCCTACAACCATGACTCTGGATCAGATTCCGGCAGATGCTATTGAAAGTGTAGAGTTGATCACTAACCCTTCCGCTAAGTTTGACGCTTCCGGAGGTACCGCAGGAATTCTTAATGTGGTATTGAAAAAAAATAAAAAGGTCGGCTATAGCGGCAGCATCCGCGCTAATTTGGATTCACGTGGTCGAATTGGTACAGGAGGCGACATTAATATCCGTCAGCAAAAAATAAATTTTTTTCTAAGCGGAAATTATAATCAACGTAAATCCATTTCCTCAGGTTATACAGATCGTACCACTTTTGGAACGCCTAATTCAATACTATACCAATTGGACAGTAGTATGTTTAAAGGCGGATTCGGCTTTTTCCGTGGCGGATTCGACTTTCTCCTTGATAATCGGAATACGATATCTGTGACAGGTAGCCTTATGAAAGGTGTATTTAATTCAATGTCTGGTAGTGACATGAACTCCTCTATTCTGTATACACCTGCTACGTTGGCCCTTTCAGACAGGAACTCTTTAAGCAGAAGTGAAATGAGGAACAAGGGTACCAGCATCAGCTACAAACACAACTTTCCTAAGACAGGTCATGAATGGACGGCTGACCTGAATTATAATTCGAATAAGAATGCCAGTAATAATTTCATAACCACCGATTCGCTGAACAGCAATTTTACAACCTCCAAGTCCAATTCTCAGAGACAAATTGGAAACGGAGGAAGCAATAGTATGGTATTTCAAACAGATTATTCCAATCCTTTAACCGATAAAATGAAACTGGAAGCAGGTGCAAGAGTTTCTGTTCGGAATGTAGAAAACAAGAATAATTTTTATCTGGTAAATGCGGATGGTTCTGAATCTTACATGGCACCTTTGTCTGTAAATTATAACAGCAAAGATAAAGTGTATGCTGCCTATACCAACTTCTCCAATCAAGTAGGTAAGTTCGGTTACCAGGCAGGTCTGCGTGTTGAAAGCTCTTCATATGAAGGTAGATTGCCGGATAAAAGCCAGGTGTTCAACGTTGATTATTCAGTGAGCTTTTTCCCAAGTTTGTTCCTTAATCAAAAATTAAAGAATGACCAGGAACTTCAGTTGAATTATTCAAGGAAGATCAATCGCCCTAATTTTTTCCAGCTATATCCTTATACAGATTATTCTGATTCGCTCAATATTACACGTGGTAATCCAAATCTGAATCCTGAGTTTACCAATTCACTTGAGCTTACTTATCAAAAAACATTTAAGAACAGGGATAATTTTATCGCATCCATGTATTATAAGAATACAACGGATCTAATCGCCCGTTATCAGTTGAAAGAAAATAATGCAGCCTCCGGAAAAGAACAGTTAGTGAATTCTTATATTAACGCTAACTCGGGTTATGTAACCGGACTTGAACTGATCTCTAAAAATAAAATGGCGAAATGGTGGGATATGACTTCAAATTTCAACCTTTTCACTTCTATGATCAGTATCAGTGATCCTACCCAACCAAAACAAGATCAGTTTGCGAGTTGGTTCTTCAAACTGAACAATACTTTTAAATTACCCAAAAATTTCACTCTCCAGTTATCTGGTGATTATACTTCACGCACTGTTCTTGCACCTGGTGGTAGTGGCAGTGGCGGCGGCGGTGGTCGTGGTATGGGTGGTGGAGGAATGATGTTTGGTAATGCTACTTCCTCACAGGGCTATACAAGAGCAAACTATGGAGTGGATGGCGGTATCAAATATGAATTCATGAAGAATAAAGTGGCATCCATTTCCCTTAACGTGAATGATATTTTCCGAACCCGTCGTCAATTCACCTATAGTGAGTCCGCCTACTTCCAACAGGATGTATTTCGTCGTCGCGATCCACAGGTACTACGTCTGAATTTTAGCTGGCGCTTTGGTAAATTTGATACTTCTCTGTTCAAAAGGAAGAATCAAAAGAGCCAGGATAATGGCGGGGATATGATGGGAGGTATGGGCCAATAAGACATTGCTTATATTTGGAGCAATGATCAAATCCCTGAATTTCGCATTGGTAGGATGTGGCAAAATCTCATCCCGGCATGCCAAGGAAGCTGTGAATTATGGCAGTTTAAAAGCAGTATGCGATATCATTCCATCCAGGGCTGATGAACTGGCTGCGCAGTTTGGCGCCAAAGCCTATTATGATCTGGATACCATGCTTTCTGATGAAACAGGGATCGACCTGCTGGTTATCTGTACACCCAATGGCTTACATGCCATACAGGGAATGGCCGGACTTAATAAAGGACTTCATATACTTTGTGAAAAACCACTTTGCATAAATAAGGCAGAAGGTCTTGCTTTGATTGCCCTGGCAGAAAAGAAACAAAAGAAAGCCTTTGTTGTAAAATCAACCCGTTACAATCCAATCTTAAGGGCACTTAAAAAGGAGCTGGCACAAGATGGTTGGGGAAAGATATATTCCTTTCAATTAAATTGTTTCTGGAACAGGCCAGCTGCTTACTATGAAAATAGCTGGCGCGGTACCTCGCTGGATGGCGGCACTCTTTATACACAATTCAGTCATTATATTGATGCCCTACTTTGGCTACTGGGCGATCTTTCCAAATGCAGTGGCTACCGCAGAAATTTTGCGCATCCAGATTCTATATTGTCAGAAGATTCCGGAATTGTGGCACTTGAGATGAATAACGGAATTATTGGTGGACTTAACTGGTCGGTGAATAGTTACAAAAAAAATATGGAGGTCTCTTTTACTATTCTTGCGGAGAAAGCAAGCATTCGAATCGGAGGAGAGTATATGGATAAGATCGATTATCAGCTGACCGATTCAGAAATAAAAACAGAGGAGTTATTAAATGCTGCAAATGATTACGGTTTTTATAAAGGAAGCATGAGTAATCATGATAAAGTATATGAGAACCTGGTAAAAGCGTTGGAAGATCCTTCACATCCATTTACTGATGCACAGGATGGCCTGCGTACGGTGGAGGCTATAGAAATGATCTATGGTTCATTGCCGTTGAATAAGAAAGATCATGGGTAAACGTATCTATTTTACGGTTACCAACGATCTAAGCTATGATCAGCGAATGCATCGCATTTGTGGAAGCCTGGCAAATGCAGGTTATGATGTTTTTTTAGTGGGCCGCAAACTCCCGGGGTCAATTCTGTTAGAAAATAGGCCATTCAGGCAAATTCGCCTGGGATGCTGGTTTATAAAAGGGAAATGGTTCTACGCGGAATATAATATTCGCTTGTTCTTTTATTTACTGTTTTGCAGGATGGATGCGATCTGCGCGATCGATCTGGACACCATCCTTCCCTGCCTTTATATTTCAAAGATCAAAGGAATAATAAGAATCTATGATGCACATGAACTTTTCACAGAATTGAAAGAAGTTGTTAGTCGCCCTGCTATCCACAAAACCTGGCTGAGAATTGAGAGGAAAGCAGTTCCTCAATTCAAATATGGATATACCGTAGGTCAGGGAATTGCAGAAGAATTTAAAAAAAGATACGGAGTAGAGTATGCTTGTATTCGCAATATGCCCATACTTAAGAAAATTCCCGATCCATTGGTCAGAGAGAAATTTCTGCTATATCAGGGTGCTGTAAATGAGGCCCGGGCCTTTGAGTGGCTGATTCCTGCTATGAAAAATATAAAGACCGAACTGGTGATCTGCGGCTCAGGAAATTTCATTGAACAATTGAAAAAACTGATCAGTCAGCATAATGTGGAAGAAAAGGTCTATTTAAAAGGTCAACTTAGCCCTGAAAAATTATGGGAGATTTCCTACCGTGGCTATATAGGTATTTCACTTTCAGAGAATATTGGGCTAAACCAATACCTGGCGCTTCCGAATAAATTCTTTGATTATATACAAGCGGGTCTGCCACAG
>JAYTXP010000180.1:0-12449 GCA_043742885.1 Chitinophagaceae bacterium
GCATGATCCAGCGACCCTCTGATTATGAGTCAGATGCTCTAACCAACTGAGCTAAGGGTCCGGCCTTTTTGAGGCGCTGCAAAAATATAGATTTCAACCTTTCCTCAGAAAATAATCTCCTGAAAAACGTCTTGAAGTAGTAAATGATGGTGATTTACAGACAATCTGTCAATAAATAGAATTTATTTGTTAATTTGTATTAACGAAACTGCTGCCGGATGCTGACGATTGATTCAAAAATATCTTTATTACAAACTCGTATTGCACGATTTGTAGATCAACAGGCATATAAAGAATTGTATTTCACGCTCTACCCCGCACTTTTGGGTTTTGTTTCCAACTTTATTAAATCCAAAGAATCTGCTGAAGAAATTATTTCAGATATATTTATTAAGATTTGGGAAAAACGTTCAGAATTAGAGCTGATTATAAATCTCCGGGTATACTGTTTCGTTATTGCCAAAAATCTTTCCCTTAATTACATTGCTAAACAAAAACGAAACACAACTGTAAATATTGACGACTTTGCCGGGATTATGCAAAGCGAGTATCTCGACGCGGAGCAGCTAATGATCACCGATGAAATGTATCAGCGGATCCAAAAAGCAGTCGAAGCACTTCCCAGCCGCTGCAAAATGGCCTATATACTTGTAAAGGAAAACGGATTCAAATACAAAGAAGCTGCCGAAATCATGCATGTATCCGTAAGAACGATTGAGAATCATTTAGCCATAGCGCTTAAAAAAATAAGTGCCTCGATCGATTTTGACCTATCCAGAACGCTCCCCGTCTTTTTGGGAACCGCCAATTAATTTCAACTTTTCGTTAGGGGCATTCCTGTTTTTACCTGTCTTAATTAGCATCAAATGCTTATGGATCGGGAATTCATTTGGGATTTATTTGCTAAAAAACTTTCGGGTGAAGCAACCCAGGCGGAATTAGTGGAGCTTTACAGAGAGCTTCACCAAAATCCCGATCTGCATTATTCACTTCAAACCATCCATGATTTATGGGGGTCCAAGCCGGTTTATCCAGCTTCTTCAGCTGAAAAGGCATTTGAAAACCATTTGAAAAAAATGCAGGATGCCGGCATTTTTATTTCAGACAATGAACAGGCTTCCTTCATTCCTGGAAAAAATCGCTCTTTCCTCCGGAATTCAGGTCCGGTTTTTTGGATAGCCGTTTTTCTTGCATGTGGTTTTTTGACTGCTAACCTGCTTAAAACACCCGGGATCGACTCTAAAACTGCTGCTGTTCACAGAAATCCCACTGAAATCACTACCAGGAATGGTTCAAAAATAAATCTTCTGCTCCCCGATGGCACCAAAGTGTGGCTAAATGCCGGCAGCAAACTCAATTATGACACGCCTTATAGTAATACCATTCGTGAGGTAACTCTGAGCGGGGAGGCCTTTTTTGATGTAGTTAAAAACCCCTCCAGGCCCTTTATAATTCATATCGGCAAGATCAATATTGAAGTTTTGGGAACTGCTTTCAATGTCAAATCCTACCCGGGAGACAAAACCATTGAAACATCTCTGATCCGGGGAAGCATTGAGGTCACCTTCAATGATCATTCGTCCAAAAAAATCATTCTTAATCCGAATCAGAAACTGGTCGTTTCAAGCGAAGCAATTAAAGCCCCCGAAGCAAAACAAACCGGGAACTTGATTGCCGGATCCGTGGTAGCTATAGACCACCTGAATCATTTCGGATCAGATAGTATCATAACAGAAACTGCCTGGGTTCAAAATAAACTGATTTTCCAGGATGAATCATTCGTGGAAGTTGCACGGAAAATGGAAAGATGGTATGGGATAAAAATCGCCTTCGACGATTCGGCGGTGAAATCCCTGCATTTCACCGGAAGTTTCAGCGCGGAAAATATTGAGCAGGCTATGAATGCCCTGCAGTTAACCGCGCAATTCTACTATACTTTGCACAATCACGAGATTAAAATTACTTCGAACCAAAACTAAAAAATAAGACCTATGAATAACACTTCATAAGAGATAAAAAAAACCGGAAAATGTTGACGCATTCTCCAGCCTTCAAAACATAACTGATACTAAGTACCAGCATGCGTTTCAGACTTTATTAAAAGAATAAGATTAAAAGTATGGAAAAAAACCTAAGAACTGGAGAGCTACATCTCCAAGCCTATAAAAAAGCTCTTTTGTTTATGAAGCTAAGTATACTTCTGGTCCTTATAGGATCGCTGCAAGTTTCAGCACATGTTAATGGCCAATCAACTGTTTCTATCAGCTTGAAGGACCAGGAAATTTCGCGGGTATTGAACAATATCGAAAAACAGGGAAACTTCCATTTCCTTTACAATAGCCGCCTTAAAGACATTCATCAGAAAACAAGTGTGGAGGTGAATAACGAAAGTATCCAGGAAACACTTAAAAAAGTCTTTACCGGAACCGATATCACCTATAAGATGCTCAACAATGGGCTGATTGTTCTTTTATCCGGCAAACTAACCATTCAGGACATCGGGATTACCGGGAAAATAAGCGGTGAAAACGGGGAAGCACTTCCCAATGTTTCCGTAAGCGTTAAAGGAACGTCAAAAGGTACGACCACCGACAATAACGGAGTTTTTACCATTACGGCTCCTGAAAACGGAATCCTGGTGGTTTCCTATATCGGCTACGTATTCCAGGAAATCAAAATCAATAGTCAGTCGGTCATCGATGTAAAATTAATCTCTTCCAAAAAAATAATGGATGAAGTAGTCGTAATCGGCTATGGATCAGCAAGTAAACGAGATCTGACGGGGTCTATTGTTAAGATTTCTGGAAAAGAAATAGCCGATAAACCCAATATAAACCCGATTAGTTCCCTTCAGGGTAAAGTGGCCGGTTTACAGGTTACAACTACGGGTAGATTAGGTGAACAACCCGATGTCCGCATTTTGGGAACAAACAGCAAGACCCAAACTGCACCACTTTATGTTGTAGATGGAATTTTTAACGACAATATCGATTTTGTAAACGCAGCGGACATTGAGTCAATGGAGGTACTAAAAGATCCTTCTTCTTTAGCCATATTCGGTGTAAGGGGCGCTAATGGTGTAATTGCCATCACGACCAAATCCGGAAAACTTGGACAGCTTACGGTAAATTTCAATACTTCGGTTGGAGTGAAAAAAGTAGTAGATGCCATAAAATTGACAGATGCTGCAGGATTCAAATCACTTCTTACCCAGCAATTTGTTAATGACGGTCAGCCGCCGTACGCATATTGGGATAAGTACACCGGAAATACAAACTGGCAGGAAGCGATTGAACAAACCGGCGTTTTAAATTATAATAACGTCAGCATTAGCAGTGGTACCGATAAGAATAAGTTTTATATGGGTGTGGGCTATTCCACCGAACAAGGGATTATCTTACATGAAAACCTGAAGAAATGGACATTTACATTCAGGGATGAGCTCAAAGTTTCCAGGTTCGTGAAACTGGGCTTTGAAGTTATTGGATACCAGGCCGACCTGCCAAAACTCAGCGATTTTAGTAACTCGATTTCAGCGGCACCCATTGTGGTCCCTTTCAATTCAAAATTTAATGTGTATAATCAAATGCCGTTTTTGCTGCAGGATGCGCAGGTTGATAATCCTTTACGCGCTGTGGAAGAAGGTAATGGACAGACTTTACAAAGTACATATCGTACTGTCGGGAATGTGTTTGCTGAAATTAATTTCCTGAGCAAATTTACTTTCAAGGCAACTTATTACGCAGATATCAACTCTCAGCAAAAAAGATCCTATAACCCTTTAGTGAATATGTATAACGCCAGCGTAGATACTATTGTTCCTGTAAATATCAAGACTTCGGTAGATCAGGCCAATATTCAAACTAACAAGTTCCAACAGGATTATTTGCTGACTTATGCAAACAAATTTGGGGGTCATAGTCTGACAGTTATGGCAGGTTTTTCGACAGTCTACAATTATTATAATGAGGTGAACGGACGCGTTTCACAATATACAACCGGGAACGCAATACCTATACCAAATGATCCCCGTTACTGGTACCTGGATAACTTTTATGCTAACCCTTCCTCAAGGACAATTGTAACAGCAAAAGATCCGTTGTTTAATAATACGACAAACCTTCCCCTTGAATGGGATCAGGCAACGGTTTCCTTTTTAGCGAGGGCGTTATATAACTATAAAGGAAAGTATATTTTAAATGCGTCTTATCGCCGCGATGGATCTTCTGATATTTCTCCCAGTCACAGATATCAGAATTTTGGAGCTATAGGTGCGGCATGGGAAATGAGTAAAGAGGACTTCATGCAAAATCAAAATATCTTTGATTATCTTAAGATTAAAGGATCCTGGGGCATTTTAGGGAATCAGTATACTGCTATACATTACCCATATGAGCCAATACTTACAGCAAGCTCCGCTGCCGTATTCGGACCAGGCGCTAACCAAGGGCAACAGTTACTGGCTGCCTATAAACCGGCTTTCTTGGCAGATCCAAATCTCAGATGGGAGACGATCACTTCGTATGAATTGGGATTTGAATTCGCTATACTAAAAAACCGGCTGAATTTGGAGGCGAACTATTACAAAAAACAGACAGATAATCTATTGACCTCCTATCCGGGTGCCAATGGTTCCACGCCCGGTATCACAAACGCTGGGGGTATATCTAATAGAGGGGTAGAACTGTCGCTTGGTTGGAAAGACAATTTTTCCAGTGGATTTAGTTATTATATCAATGGAAATTTGACCAGCCTGAATAATAAGGTAACCTCCTTATATAATAACACACCAATATATGACGGACCATCCCGTACCCAGGTTGGCGATCCGATCGGTTCATTTTTTGGATATGTGGTAAACGGCTTATATCAAAATGCTGCTGATTCGGCCAAATATCCGCAGTTCAGTGCTCCTTCCAAACCCGGTGACCTCAGATTCAAAGACATAAACGGAAGTGGTACATTAACGGACAGTGACCGAGTCGTGATCGGAAATCCGACCCCGAAATTTATCTATGGTTTCTCATTTGGCTTTGCTGTCAAAGGATTTGATTTTGGGATTGATTTTCAGGGCGTATCCGGAAATCAGATTTTTCGCAACTGGGGTAATGGTGCCGGGTATGCGCGTTTGAATTATCGTGAAGCCCGTCTAGGTGCCTGGCATGGTGATGCAACCTCTAATACTGAACCCATTGTCAGTGATCAGGACGCTGTTAACCGGGAAAATTCCACCTATATGATTGAAAGTGGTTCTTATCTCCGTATCCGGAATCTGCAGATTGGATATAACTTCAAAACATCCATGCTTGCGAATGTCCACATCAAATCATTGCGGATATATTTGAATGGTCAGAATATAAAAACGTTCAAAAAAAATACTGGTTTTACACCTGACATCGGCGGATCGGCAACCCAATTCGGTGTCGATGGTGGTACTTACCCGGTACCTGCTATTTATACAGCCGGATTAAATGTTAGTTTCTAAAATCGAAAATTTAAACTTAAAGAAATGAAAAAAATATTGCGACTATTCCTTATCGTAACGACACTCCCGGTCTTTTATAGTCAACTGGGTTGCTCCAAATTTCTGGACCGCAAACCCTTGGGACAGGCTATAAATGGAGATATCGCTCAAGGGGGAGTGCAATCTCAGGTGTTCGGGCTATATTCATCCACCCGTCTCTGGGGCATGACAGGTCTGGCCTTTCTGACGATGCATGCGGCGAGGGCAGATGATGACTACAACAGTACTGCCGGAGATGGATCTGATCAGCAGGATATAGTGGATAATTTTAAATATGTGAAAGATCATTGGTCGTTGAACAATCTTTGGGATGATCATTTTTCCTTTATTGAACAGGCGACTGGTATCGTGCATGATGTGGATTCTGCTTTTGCCCATGATCCGGCAAGCATTGTTAACGAAGCGGAAGCAAGGTTTTTACGCGCCTATGCTTATTTCGATCTGGTAAGAGATTATGGGGAAGTTCCCATTTTTACGAAGAAAGTTTATACCCCGGCAGATGCCATTGTACCCAAATCTTCCGTTTCGGATGTGTACGCTTTTATTGATGCCGATCTGCAATACGCAATACAAAATTTGCCAGAAACATGGTCTACACAATACCTGGGTAGGGCAACCAAAGGTGCAGCTTTAGGACTTCAGGCAAAGACCTATCTATATCGCCAGCAGTGGCCCAACGCTTTGACGAGCGCTCAAATGATTATTAATTCAGGAGTATATAATCTGGACCCATCATATGCTCATGAATTTACAGAAGATGCAGAAAACGGAAGCGAGTCCCTTTTCGAGATACAGAATTATGAAAATGCGAATGGATCTGTAGGTTCAGATGGATCTTATTCAAATGGATTACCCGATTATATGGGAATAAGGGGAGCCGGTGCCTGGAACTTGGGTTGGGGTTGGAATCTTCCTACTGCCACGCTGGTAAATACCGCCTATGAAACCAACGACCCAAGGAAAGGAGTAACCATTTTAGCCTCCGGACAACGTGATGACTATTTTGGTCCTCCAACATTCGGGGCAACTTTAGATGCTTCGGGTACCCCTTACTGGGACAAAAAAGTATATACCGATCCAGCCCGCCGCGCTGCTACTAAAGATAACTTCAGCAACTGGCTGAATACACCGATCCAGCGGTATGCAGACATTTTACTGATCGCAGCGGAAGCATCCAACGAATCGGGTAACAGTACAGATGCTCTAAAATATCTGGAAATCGTGAGAGCTAGAGCCAGGGCTGGAAATGCAGCGATTTTGCCACCCGTTGTAACAACTGATCAGAATGCCCTTCGCACGGCCATAAAAAAAGAACGTCGGGTGGAGTTTGCCATGGAATTCGATAGATTTTATGATCTGGTGCGCTGGACACCGGCAACTGATGGAATTGATGCACCAACCGTCCTTGGCCCGCTTGGTTATAAGCTGATAAACAAATATTTTCCGATTCCGCAGGAAGCTATCGATAAATCGAACGGCGTACTGGTTCAAAATCCGGATTATCCATAATAGATTTGATTCTAAAATTGAAAATGCCCGATATGCAGAAATTTTTTTTAATTCCGCTTGCGGGCATTTTCTTTATTACTCTTTCCTGTAATAAGCCCAATTCTGTATTTGTCAACCTATCTTCATCAAAAACCAATATCAGTTTTGAAAATAAACTTGAATTAAAGAAGCGCTTTAATATCCTATACTTTCTGAATTATTATAACGGAGGCGGAGTCGCTATCGGCGATATCAATAATGACGGGCTGCCGGATATTTATTTTACCGCAAACAGTAAAGGAAATAATAAATTATACCTCAATAAAGGAGATTTTGAATTTGAAGATATCACCGAAAAAGCAGGCGTTGCGGGCAGTTCAGATTGGAACACCGGTGTAACGATGGCAGATGTAAATGGAGATGGGTTCATGGATATTTATATATGTGCCGTTGCCAATACACATGAACTACAAGGCCACAATGAACTTTTCATCAACAACGGAAATGGCAGTTTCACCGAATCTTCTGCGAAATACGGCCTGGACTTTTCCGGATTTTCATCACAGGCCGTATTTTTTGACTATGACCATGACGGTGATCTGGACTGCTTCATCCTAAACCAGTCTCACCAGCCAAACCAGAACATCGTGGATACCAGCAACCGACGAAAATACGACCCCTATTCGGGTGGTCGGTTATATAGAAACGATCTTGTAAACGGGGAAAGAAAATTTACTGACGTGTCGGCAACGGCAGGTATTTATCAAAGCAGTCTGGGTTATGGACTTGGTTTGGCTGTTGGAGATTTTAACAACGACGGATGGGATGATATCTATGTTGGAAACGATTTTCATGAAAATGATTATTATTATTTAAACAATGGCAATGGTACATTTTCGGAAAGCGGATCCAAACACTTTAATCATTACAGCCGGTTTAGCATGGGTAACGATGCGGCCGATTATAACAATGATGGTCAGCTGGATTTAATAACCGTGGATATGCTTCCGGACAATGAAAAAATTCTAAAAACCTACGGCAGCGATGAGCATTTTGATATATACAATCAAAAAATAATTAAGAATGGCTTTCAAAACCAGGTTTCCAGAAACTGCCTGCAAAGAAATAACGGAAGTGGTGTAAATTTTAGCGATGTGGCGTTATTAAGTGGTGTATCGGCAACCGACTGGAGCTGGAGTCCTCTTTTAGTTGATCTCGACAACGATGGTTATAAGGACTTATTCATAGCCAGCGGTATTGTGAAACGCCCGGCTGACCTGGACTATGTTCGCTTTATTTCAAATATCTATAATAACAGGGCGCTCGACAATTCCGACAAATATGATGATATGGTGCTAAAAAAAATGCCCGACGGGGCTTCGCATCCGTACTTCTTTAAAGGAAAGGGGGATGAGGGTTTTAAGGATGTCAGTGAATCATGGGGAACGTCGGCTATGAAAGGCTATTATAACGGAGCCGCCTATGCGGATTTGAACAATGACGGGAAAGTAGACGTGGTTGTTAGCTGTCTGAATGCCCCCGCAACAATTCTTAAAAACAATGCCCCCGCAAAAAATTATTTGAGTATCACTTGCAAAGGTTCAGGCATGAACACAACGGGAATCGGTACAAAAGCATATATTTTTGCCAGCGGCAAAATGCAATACCAGCAGTTAATGCTTACCCGCGGGTTTGAGTCGTCCTCCGACACAAGGTTACATTTCGGTCTTGACTCCCTGCAATTTATAGACAGCCTGCTCATTGTGTGGCCAAATCAACAATATCAGGTAATGAGGCACGTTCCCGCTAACCGGCAATTGTTAGTCAATCAAAAAGATGCATCCGGAACATTCCGTTATCAGAACTTTTTCCCGGAGAAAAAAAAGACGCTTCAAAATATCACGGCAGATATTAACTGCCCTTGGAAACACCAGGAAAATTATTTTACAGATTTCAATTACCAATACCTGATACCTCATAAAGAAAGCACGCGGGGTCCGAAAATTGCTGTAGGGGACGTGAACAAAGACGGCCTGGATGATTTTTTTATCTGCGGTGCAAAAGGTCAGTCTGGTGCATTGATGATTCAGCGACCAGACGGAAAATTTGTACAGTCCGACACTGCGTTGTTTTCAAAATATTCGATGAATGAAGACGTTGATGCTATTTTTTTTGATGCCAACGGAGACGGTTTTCCGGATTTATATATAGTGAGCGGGGGAAATGAACCGAACAGCGACTCCACTCTTTTGCAGGACCGGTTATTGATAAATAACGGAAAGGGCCATTTTATTGAAAAGAAAAATTTCACAAACCAATCAATGGATACCAGATCATGTGTAACTGTCGCCGATATTGATCACGACGGCGATCTGGATGTTTTTGTAGGTATACTCGCTGACGGACCGGGAAAGAATTTCGGAAAACCAATGAGTTCATATCTTTTGCTGAACGATGGCAAAGGAAATTTTGAAAAGGCACCGGACAATACCATTAATCTCTCAAATATAGGAGATGTTACCAGTGCCCGCTTTTCAGATTTAAATAAAGATGGCTGGCCCGATTTGATTGTCACCGGCGAGTGGATGCCATTAAAAATATTCATAAACAATCATGGAAAATTTACCGAAACCGACGTTCCACAATCAACCGGACTTTGGCAAAGTCTATATGTAAATGATATAAACGGCGATGGCTACCCCGATATTCTAGCGGGTAACTGGGGACATAACTCCAAACTCTGGTCGGGAAAAGACGGTCCATTAAAATTATATGTCAAAGACTTTGATCATAACGGTACCACGGAACAGATTTTATGTTACACAATCAAAGGGCAGGAATATACTTTCCTGGCTAAAGATGAACTTGAACTGGCATTGCCGGTTCTGAAAAAATATTACTTAACATACGGTGAAGTGGCCGGCAAAACCGTTCAGTATATGTTTTATGATTTATTCAAGGATTATATTGAGTTGAAGGCAGAAACATTGAGCTCATCTTGTTTTATAAACGATTCAAAAGGCCAATTCCGGAGAACGGATCTTCCCAACGCCTTACAACTGGCTCCGGTTTTTTCTTTCACTTCCATTCCCGAAAACGGTACTGAAAAGCTCCTGGCAGCAGGTAACTTTTACGGTACGCTCCCCTATGAAGGTAGATACGACGCCCTTTACCCCACCATTTTTTCGCTGAACAAAAAAAATATCCAGGATGATCAACCAGAACTTCTATCCGAAGCAGTGGGGGAAGTGAGGGATGTTAAATGGTTAAATACGGTCGGTGGTAATAAAATATTGGTGATAGCAAGAAACAATGACAATCTACTTTTTTTCAGGATAGCCATTCCGGCAAAAAAATAAACTGAAACGTAATTTTAATATGAATCGAATTATCCTCTTTACCGTCGTCATGATGATATTTGGATCCTGCAAAAAAACGGAAAATTCACCGGTTCATCATATTACAATCAATATGAAAAGTATAGAAATTAATAATGTGGAACTGAATACCTTGTTGCATGGGGTGAATATCCTCCCTGACATAAAAATAACTTTTTCTGCGCCGGTAGATGAAAAGTCCGTTGCTTCGGCAATCACAGTCCTTTCAGACAATGCCGTCGTCACTCCTTTATTATTTACATATCTCAACAACGATTCCACTGTTTCATTGAGGTCGGCTTTCGAATTAAAATTCCTTAGCAGGTATTCAATAAAAATAGACACTTCGTTAAAATCATCTTTCGGTGAAGGACTCTTCTCGGCAACTATAAAATATTTTATCACACAAATTGATTCGTCAGATAAATTTCCACAGATTAGCGACAGCGCTTTACTGAACCTTGTACAACAGCAAACATTTAAATACTTCTGGGAATTTGGCCATTCTGTTTCAGGGCTAGCCAGGGAAAGAACTTCTTCGGGTGATATTGTCACAACTGGAGGAAGTGGGTTCTCCATTATGTCTATTCTTGTTGGAATACAGAGAGATTTTATTTCAAGAGCTTCCGCCTTGACGAGAATAGAAAAAATTATCAGCTTTCTTAAAAATAATGTTTCTCGCTACCATGGTGCTTTCCCTCATTGGATAAATGGTTCAACGGGCGCAACCGTTCCTTTCAGTTCGTCGGATGATGGTGGGGATATTGTAGAAACCGCTTATATGATGCAAGGTTTGCTTTGCGCGCGACAATATTTCACCAGTACGACGGATTCAGGTGAAATAAATCTGCGAGCAGTTATTAATGATTTGTACGATGCAGTGCAGTGGAATTGGTATAGGCAAAAAAATCAAAATGTTTTGTATTGGAACTGGAGTCCCGATTACAATTGGCAAATAAATGTACGGGTTGGTGGCTGGGATGAAGCGCTGATCACCTATGTGTTGGCTGCGTCGTCTAACGTTGACACGAATACGATCCCCAAAATTGTTTATGATAGCGGATGGGCTGAAAACGGCGCCATGAAAAACGGGAAATCATTTTTTGGAATCCGGTTGCCACTTGGCCCCGATTTTGGTGGCCCTCTATTTTTTTCACATTATTCTTTCCTGGGTATCAACCCTCAAAACCTTTCAGATGCATACACTAACTATTGGACTCAGGATACTGCTCATGCAAAAATCAATTACCTATACTGCGTAAATAATACTCTTAATTATTATGGCTATAGCAATCTCTGTTGGGGACTTACGGCAAGTGATGAAGAAAATGGGTATTCCGCGCATTCCCCCACCAATGACGACGGTGTTATCTCTCCCACCGCCGCTATTTCATCACTTCCTTTTACTCCAACGGAATCTATGAACGCTTTGAGGTTTTTTTATTATAAGCTAGGTGATAAAACCTGGGGACAATATGGTTTTACTGACGCTTTTAATTTGCAAAATATTTGGTTTGATACAGATTGCCTTGCCATCGACCAGGGTCCGCAAATTGTGATGATAGAAAATTATAGAACGGGTTTATTGTGGAATTTATTTATGAGTTGTCCTGAGGTGAAGAGAGGGATGAAAAAACTTGGCTTTCAAAGCCCCAATTTGAATTAATATTTTCCGATGAAAAACTTTCTTTCTAAAAAGGCGATTTTACCTCTGGCACTCGCAGTGCTGTGTAGTTTTTCTTTCGCGCAACCGTCAACCATCAACCCTCCACCGTCAACTGTCAACCCTCCACCGTCAACCCTCCACCGTCCACCGTCAACCGTCAACCCTCCACCGTCAACCGTCAACCCTCCACCATCAACCGTCAACCATCAACCATCAACCGTCAACCGTCAACCATCAACCGTCAACCATTCCATCCAGATCACGCCGGTCTTTTTTAGTAGGTCTTCCCACTTTGCTCTGTCTTTTGCCCGTATTAAAACTGGCGGCCTGATATTGGATCCGGAGAACTTCTTCGGCGGGGGTGATATCCTGATAATATTTCACGGCTTCTGCA